>JAUZQR010000344.1 GCA_030950865.1 Mariprofundaceae bacterium
CATAGCAGTCATCAAAATAGGGCGTGTCCGTTTGGCAACAGATTCAAGAATGGCTTGGCGTAATGGTTTACCTTCTTGCATGGCTTGCTTGGCAAAATCAACCAATAAAATACCATTGTTGACCACAATGCCCATCAATAAAATCAATCCCATTTGCCCAGGCATAGATAGAAATTTCTCACCAAGAATAATGCCAAAGGATGCGCCAATTACAGCCAAAGGTAGGCATGCCATAATGGCAATTGGGTCAAGGAATGAACGGAATGTAACCACCAGCATGAGATAGAGAAGTACCATGCCCAAAGCAATGGCTTTGAGCAAACGCTCTGCTGATTCTGAGAGCTGCTTGGCTTCGCCTTCATCATGCATGCTGTAGCCATGTGGCAACTGTATATCTTTAAGTGCTGCCATGACCTCATCATGTAGAGTCGTTACAGCAACGTTTTGTCGCCAACCCAATACATCAATGGTTGGTTCTAAATATTGATGTGTTTGAGCAGTAGGGGCTGTGACGATTCCAGGGTTTGCCAGTGATGAAAGTGGAATGAAATGGCCATTTTTTGAGCGAATATTAATGGCTCGAATACTTTCTAAATCAGCACGCTGATTTTCTTTTAATCGCACCCAAACTGGAATGGCATTTTCGCCTTCCACACGGAGACTGCTTGCTGGTGCACCGCCGACAGCCAGCGCAACCTGTGTGGCAATATCCCCTGCGGATAGTCCGTATAAACGTGCTTTTGCAGGATCCACATGAAGTGCGATGCGTTCAGAGCGATATTGCCAGCTTCGCTCTATACCTGTTAAACCACGCACGTTTTTTAAACGAAGCATGACTGCATCTGCTAATGTGCTTAGTACGGCTGGGTCGGGTCCTTTGAGCATAATATCAACTGTTGCTCGAATCGAAGAAAGTGGTGTTGCACCGAATGCGGAAACATTGGCAGAAATTAAGCCTGGAATATGATGTAAACGCCGTTGGATAGCTTGGTTAATATCATCTAATGTACGATCCCGATGAAAGCGGTCAACGATATTGAGGGTCACTTCAGCTTGTTGTAAAAGGCGTGCCGCTCCAAATGACTTCACACCGGGCTCGGCTCCAACAACACTGGACATGGAAATAAACCAACCATTGGATAACTCATCTTTAATAGCAGTTTCAACTTGTGTTAAAAGTAATTCCATGCGTTTGGCATCGGTATCAGGTGCGGCCTCAAAACGAATTTGAGATATGCCAGTATCCATTAACGGCATGAGTTCACGCCCTTGGGAGCGCAATTGTGATGCTGATGCAATAAAAAGGGCAAGAAATAAGAAGAAAATTGCCATGCGATGATCCATGCCCCAATCAACCAAGCGTACATAGCCTTGTTTCATAGGCTCTAATACATAGCGAGTGAATGGCTCCAATAACCA
>JAUZQR010000345.1 GCA_030950865.1 Mariprofundaceae bacterium
GACTTATGAAGCATTGGCGTGAAGTATTACCTGAAGATGTGATGCTGGAGATTAATTATGAAGAATTGGTTGCCAATCAAGAAGAGTCAACACGTAAGATGCTTAAATTCTGTAATTTAGAGTGGGATGAAAATTGCCTGCAATTTCATAAACTGCGCAATCAGGTCAATACTGCTAGTATAGCGCAGGTGCGCCGTCCTATATATAAAGATTCTGTCATGGCTTGGCAGCGATATGAACAGCATTTACAACCACTGGTTAAAATTTTAGGTACTGAAGGTTGGTCACATACGCTGTAGTATTGATATAAATGACGGGATTAGAGCCGATTACTTAAATACTAGGTTATGAAACCTCAACTTCACACAACTCGATGACATTGTCATCAGGATCGTGGCAGAATAATGCAGCACGCCCTGAACGACTTAATGTATAAGAAATTTTAGCAGCATCCATTTTTTTGCAAGTGTCTTGTATGCTGTTCACACCTAAAGCGATATGAAAATCGCGTCCGCCATGTGCTGGTTTTTCACTGTTTTGGTAAGGATTGTGCACGCACATCAAGTGCAATTGTTGATTGTTCCCAAGCTTATAAAACAATCCGTCAAAACCCAAGTTGGGACGCATATCACGCTCTAAGCCCAATATATCTTCGTAAAAACACGCTGATTTCTCTAAGTCGGATATAATCATACTTACATGCAATAGTTGCAACAGAACCTCCTTTTCATTTGTATTCTGGTGTACCATCGCTATATTCATCATTCATTTCAAGCCTGTTTAGTGTAAAATTATAAACAGATGGAGTATATATGTTTGGACTTGGCCCGATGGAATTGATTCTTATTCTTGTGATTGTGATTGTCTTGTTTGGCGCAAAACGCCTGCCAGCGATTGGTGAAGGCTTGGCAAAAGGTATTCGCAGTTTTCGCTCAAACATTAGTGATCAGTCATCTGATACGGATGATAAAAAAGATGAATCTAAAAAACATATCACTCACTAATACATGCCAGATATAGGTTTTTTTGAATTATTATTGGTTGGCGCGGTTGCCTTTCTTATTTTAGGCCCAGAGCGAACACCTGAATTTTTTGCGCAAATTGGGCGGATGGTTCGCCAAGGTCGTGGTTGGATATCGACGGTAAAGCAACAAATTGATGCCGAAACACAAGTGATAAAAGAGCCTATGCAAGGCGTGCGTGATGCCCTAGATGATGGCTTGAGTAGCATGACATCCACAAAGAAACCTGATGACACAGAACGAAAATAATACGCAACCAACCATTCTTTCACATCTTTATGAGTTAAAAAGGCGCTTTAAAATTGCCGTGATTGCTTATGTGATTGGTGTGTTTGTATTGATGAATTTCTCCAGTGTGATTTTTGAATTTATGGCAATTCCACTACGTGCAGCACTACCACCTGACACACCGCTTATTTTTTTAAATGCACCCGATGTGTTTTTTACCTACTTAAAAATAGCTTTGGTCTTGAGCTTGTTTGTCACTGCGCCGATTACATTTTATCAGGCCTGGGCATTTATTGCGCCAGGATTGTATAATCATGAGAAAAAAGCATTTATGGGCTTTTTTGTAGCCAGTTTATTTTTGTTGTTTACGGGTGGAGCATTTGCATTTTATGCAGTTTTCCCTGTTATTTTTGAATTTTTCTTGGGCTTTTCCACAGAAACCATTCAGGCGATGCCTGCCATCAAAGAATATTTATCATTGGTGTTAAAGTTGTTATTTGCCTTTGGCATTAGTTTTCAAGTGCCGATTGTAGTGATTATTCTTGTGAAACTCGGAATCGTGGATATTGAAGATTTAACAGCCAAACGCCGTTATGTGATTGTTTGGGCGTTTATTTTTTCTGCGGTTCTTACGCCACCCGATATTATTTCTCAAACGTTGTTGGCTGTTCCGATGTATTTATTGTTTGAAGCAGGAATTTTTATTGCACGGCGTTTGGAAAAAGCTACTTCTAACAATGAAACAGAGCCCTCCTAGAGGTCAATTGTTGAAAGAGCATCTTTCATCATTCTTTGCTGCCTATGTTGTGAGTATGCTGAATAGCGATGAAAGTCGTATTGCAATACACTCAAGACTCAAGGGTTTTCATGTCGCCCCACATAACCCAAAGGGCGAATAGCAATGGTATTACGAATGGTTGTGCAAACCTTTCCGTCTTCACGTACATAATGCATTTCAAAACAAGGCGTTGAGCGTTGATGTTCGAGCAGTTCTTGTTTGATGGTGGCGACTTGTTCATCACTCAAATCAAAGTGCAGTATTAAATCGGAGTTGCCTACGCGCAAGAATTCCAGCTCCAAATGTTTGGTTGCTACACGATAATTGGGGAAGAGTTTCACACATGCAATGGCAGGAATAGGGTCAGCAAGGTTGGCTTGGTAGCCGCCAAACATATTTCCTGCGGCATTTCTTGATGCCCAAGTTAGAGGAAGTTTGATACGAGTATGTTTCCAATCATCTGATACCTCAAGAACCTTAGGACGCAACATCCAAAATGGCGGATACCAAGCCAATCGACGTGCATCTGATAGAAAAGAAAGTTTGGTTAATATCCGTGTGGGTTTATCATCCATAGTTGTTTTAAATGTGGCTAATGTTTGCGCAAAGTCAAATAAATGGCTTTTAACATTGACGTGCGCCCAACCATTTCATTACGCACTTGAAAGAAAATATGGTTAAGCCTGCTAATAATAAATTTACTGGGTGTACTACTTATTCCCATTTGAAAGCAGACTTTGTTGATTCTTTAGGTGGCTTTATATCGGTGCGGTATTGTAATGCCAATCCACTTAGAAAGTTACGCAAAACCTGATCTTTACACACACGATAATGTTTATGGTCTGGCTTGCGGAAAAAAGCACTAAGCTCGGATTTACTAAAACGAAAACCTGTAGAGCTTAAAACTTTTAACATATCATCATCTTTCAAATTCAACGCAATTTTTAGTTTCCTGAACACAATATTATTGTTCAAACGACGTTCAGGTTCAGCCTGTGCGTCTTCTCTTTTACCGCGTTTGTCATGAATAAAACCATTAAGAAAAACCGCCAATTCACGAGCCCCACATTCTTCTAATGTAGGGTCATCATCCTTTTTCAACCAAGCACTGACCTGTTCACGCGTCACCTCCAAATCAGCCAAGCCAAATAAAGCAATCATTTTCGAATCACTAAAATCAAAGGCATAACGTAGGCGACGTAAAATATCGTTATTGGTCATAAGTACGAAAGAGTGAGGTTAAATATGTATCGCTTTACCATCCGAATCGAGCACTGATTCGTGAATCATCTCGGATAATGTTGGATGCGGGAACATATGATGCGCAAGCTCGGCTTCAGTGGTTTCCAGCGTGCGTGCCAACTGTAAAGATACAATTAACTCAGTGGCTTCTGCACCAACGATATGCGCGCCAAGCAATTCACCTGTTTCAGCATCAAAGATAGTTTTCACCATACCTTCAGTTTCTGCCAAGCCCATCGCTTTGCCATTGGTGCCGTATGCCATGCGCCCGACTTTGATATTGAGACCTTCATCTTTGCATTGTTGCTCGGTTTTACCGCATGAACCCACTTGCGGCTGGCAATAAGTACAACCTGGTACATTGCCATAATCCACAGGATGTGGATTTTCACCGTTGATGGCTTCCACACATACAATGCCTTCATGGCTTGCGACATGCGCCAAGGCTGGTGCACCAACCACATCACCAATGGCATAAACACCTTGATGATCGGTACGGTAATAGTCATCGACTTCGATTTGATTGCGCTCAACCTTCATGGCGGTGTTTTCAGCGCCAATAGCATCGGTATTACCAATCACGCCCACAGCAACGAGGCAAACATCACCTTCGATGCTTTGTGCTTTGTCTTTGACAGTGTATTCTACTACAGCTTTACCATCGATATTTTTTGCAGAGGAGACCATCGCTCCTGTGATAATCTTGATGCCATTCTTTTTAAAGGAGCGATCCACCACTTTGGAAATTTCAGTATCTTCCAATGGTAAAACATTTGCAGCCGCTTCAATCACAGTTACTTCAGAACCCATAGCATTATAAAAGTACGCGAATTCCATGCCGATTGCACCAGAGCCAATCACTACCAATCTTTTCGGTAAAGAGGTTGGTGCCAATGCCTGTTTGTAGGTAATGATGATTTTATTATCCACATCCATGCCTGGAAATGCACGCGCTCTTGCACCTGTGGCTACAATCACATGCTTGGCAGTCACTTGTTTGCTATTGCCATCGGCATCTTTGACCATAAGTTTGTTATCCGCTTCAAATGTTGCGAAACCTTCGATATGGTCAATCTTGTTCTTCTTGAATAAGAAACCAATGCCGCCGTTTAATTTGGCTGAAATTTTACGTGAGCGAGCCACGGCTTTGACTAAGTCTGGTTTGGCTTTGGTGATACCCAAGCCCAACTCATCACCACTGTGTTGAATGACGTTGATGATTTCTGCGGTGCGTAACAATGCTTTGGTTGGAATGCAGCCCCAGTTTAGGCAAATACCACCCAAATGTGTGGATTCGATGCAGGCAACCTTAAAACCCAATTGTGCAGCACGAATAGCGGCAACATAACCACCAGGCCCAGCACCAATCACCACAACATCATACTCACCATCAGCATTGAACAGACCAGCAGGTTTTAGGTTCAATTCATGTTCATCATCAGATGTTGATGCAGCACTTGCAGCTACAATATTTTCAACAACATCAGCCGATGCAAGCACGGGTGCAGCTTCTGCTGGAGCTGATTCAGCAATGCCTTCTGGCATATAATCATCAGCAACTTCTTCATCATCTTCCGCAATCACCGCAATCGCAGCACCAACGGGGATTAAAGCACCTTCGGCAGCAATGATTTTATGCAGCGTGCCTTCTTCAACAACTTCAACTTCCATGGTGGCTTTGTCGGTTTCAATTTCCACCAAGACTTCACCAGAAACAAGTTCATCACCTTCTTTTTTAAGCCAGCGGGCAATCTTGCCTTCGGTCATGGTTGGTGATAATTGGGTCATAAATACATCAATGGGCATGTCTTACCTCGATAAAAAAGGATTAACCACAGAGAGCACAGAGAAAAATATAACTGTGTGTCCTCTGTGGTGAATAATACTAAATCAATACGCTTGCTGGGCATTCGATATGCTTTTTCAGTGCATTTAAATACTCTGCACCAACAGCACCATCGACAACACGGTGGTCACACGAAAGGGTCAAGGTCATCATTTTTTTCACAACAACTTGCCCATTTTCAGCAACAGCACGCTCGTCTGTTCCGCCAACTGCCAAAATCGCACCTTCAGGTGGATTGACAATGGCTTGGAACTGCTTGATGCCATACATGCCCAAGTTTGAAATCGAGAATGTACCACCTGTGTACTCTTCAGGTTTTAATGCACCTTCACGCGCTTTGCCTGCCAATTCTTTAATTTCATTAGAAATTTCAACAATTGATTTTTGTTCTGAAAAACGGACAACTGGTGTAATCAAGCCACCTTCAATCGCCACAGCAATAGAAATATGCGCATGTTTGTGTTGGTAAGTATGGCTATCTGTCCATGATGCATTGGCAGCAGGAACATCGACCAAAGCCTTGGCAACAGCCTTCACGACAAAATCATTCACACTTAATTTGAATGCACCATCGGCAGATTCATTGAGTTGGGCGCGTAAATCCATCAACCTATCCATCTGCACATCCATGCTCAGATAGAAGTGTGGAACTTGTTGTTTGGATTCGGTTAAACGGCGTGAAATGGCTTTGCGCATCATGCTATTTTCAATCGCATCATACTCATCGGCATGGTAAGGCATGGGGCCTGTTGGTAATGGGCGTAGTGCAGTAGGTGTGAATGATTGTCCGCCCAAGTTAATGCCACGTTTGGAGGCTTTTTCAATATCCGCTTTGACAATGCGACCTTTCGGCCCCGTACCTGTAATTGCGGCGATGTTGATACCTTTTTGTTTTGCCAAGCGACGTGCCAAAGGCGATGCTTTGATGCGTTTGTCATTAGCCGCGCGAACAACGGCAGCCATATCGACTTCAATTGTTTGCGCAGTAACAGGGTCTGGCGCTGGTGTTGCGGCTATAGCTTGTGCGACGGGTGTTGGGCTTGCTGGAATATCTGCTGTTGCAGTTGTTTCCAATACTGGTTCTTCACCTGTGGTTTCAGGCATATAATCGGCTGGAACTTCCTCATCATCTTCGGCGATGACTGCAATAGCGGTGCCGACAGGAATCAAGCTGCCTTCTGCGGCAATAATCTTGTGCAGTGTACCTTCTTCAATGACTTCAACTTCCATCGTGGCTTTGTCGGTTTCAATTTCCACCAAGACTTCGCCTGAAACAAGTTCATCGCCTTCTTTTTTAAGCCAACGGGCAATCTTGCCTTCGGTCATCGTAGGCGATAATTGGGTCATAAATACATCAATCGGCATGGTTTACCTCTTTTAGTAGCGTGAGCCACGAAGTCTATGGTTCATGTTCTTCATGGTATTTTTATCATTATGTTGATTAAGCGCGGTTGCAGGTAACACGCGCAGCTTCCACAATCTCTGCGACAGATGGTAACGCATAGTTTTCTAAATTCGCAGCATAAGGCATGGGTACATCTTTACCTGTAACACGCGCAACAGGAGCATCCAAATCATCAAAGCCTTTTTCCATGATACGGGCAGAAATCTCTGCTCCAATACCTGCAAAGCGCCAACCTTCTTCAATCACCACCGCACGGTTGGTTTTGGCAACTGATGCAAGAATGGTTGTTTCATCCAATGGGCGAATGGTGCGTGGGTCAACGACTTCTGCATCAATACCCATCTTTGCCAACTCTTCAGCCGCAGCCAGTGCATAACCTGTCATGCGTGAGTGCGCAATAAGGGTAATATCGTTGCCGACACGCTTGATATCTGCTTTACCTAAAGGAATGATATATTCACCTTCAGGCACTTCGCCAATATCACCGTAGTTAATTTCATTTTCGATAAAAATAACGGTGTCATTATCACGAATGGATGCCGCCAATAAACCTTTTGCATCAGCAGGATTGGAAGGCATGACCACCTTCAGACCTGGGATGTTGGCATACCAGTTTTCAAAAGCTTGAGAATGCTGCGAGCTTACACGTGCTGCGGCCCCGCCAGCTCCACGAAATACCATGGGGCAGCTATATTGACCACCTGTCATGTATTTCATCTTTGCTGCTGCGTTGACGATTTGATCTGCTGCCAAGATGGCAAAGTTCCAAGTCATAAATTCAATAATAGGGCGCAAACCAGCCATGGCTGCACCCACACCCAAACCTGCAAAACCAAGTTCGGTAATCGGTGTATCAATCACACGTTTGGGACCAAACTTATCTAGCATGCCTTGAGATACTTTGTATGCGCCATTGTATTCGGCGACTTCCTCACCCATAAGGAACACACGCTCATCACGTTCCATTTCGTTGCACATTGCTTGATTCAGTGCTTCACGGTATGTAATTTTAGCCATGATTAGCCTACCTGCCTTGGATAAGGGTATGCGTTGGGAATTTCATCGGTGATGATGTCATCCCAAAGCACTGAAAGATCGGGTTCTGGCTGTGCTTCTGCTGCCTTTGCGACTGCCACCACTGCTTTCTTAATATCTTTATCTTTTTGTTTGAAGTCAGCTTCTGTTGCCAAGCCCGCTTCAATCATTTGTTTTTGTAAACGTACAATAGGGTCGCGACCTGAACGCCATTCATCCACTTCATCACGGGTACGGTATGTTGCAGGGTCAGACATTGAATGTCCGCGATAACGGTAAGTCATCATTTCAACAATCATTGGGCCTTTGCCAGAACGAGCGTGCTCCAAAGCTTCACCCATTTTGCGTTCTACTTCTAAGACATCCATACCATCGACCTGAATACCAGGAACCTTAAATGAAATGCCACGTTTATAGAGATGCGTTTCAGCAGATGCGCGGCTCAAAGATGTGCCCATCGCATATTGGTTGTTTTCAATCACAAACACGACAGGAAGCTTCCATAATGCCGCCATGTTAAAGGATTCATATACTGCGCCCTGATTAACACCGCCGTCACCCATAATGGTAATGGATACACGTTTATCATCACGATACTGGGATGCAAAACCAAAACCGATGCCGATAGGAACCTGCTCACCAACAATGCCATTGCCGCCCGCAAAGTTTTTCTCGACATCAAACATATGCATGGAACCGCCTTTGCCACCCACAACACCACCCGCACGTCCCAATAGCTCTGCCATAACCGCAGTTGGGTTAGAACCACGCGCAAGAATGTGCCCATGATCGCGATAACTGGTCATCATGTAATC
>JAUZQR010000346.1 GCA_030950865.1 Mariprofundaceae bacterium
GTATGGTAAGATTTCACTTCGTATTGATCCCGATAGTGGCAACCCTGTAATTGAGACGCTGGAGAAATCATGAATATTATCTTCTCTATTGATGCCCTTTCACCTGCCGCAGATAAAGCTTGGCGTTTACAATCTGATAACACTTGGCGCGCTTGCACCTATGCTGAACCCTTACAGAAAAGTGATGCTCGCATAAGCAAACAAAGCAGTGCAGAAGACTGGGCTGGCAGGCGCATGCAAAAAGATAAAGAGCTTGGTTTAATTGCCAAAGATAAAGCTGGCATGTTCGATTTCCTCATGCGCGGAACATTCGCCCATGCTGTATTGCATCGTCTATCAGCAGCACCGATTCCAGACAAAACTCAAATGATTCAAACCACCGCATCACTTGAGCCTGGCACCGCATGGCTTATTTACCTTAATACCGCAGGACAATTCAAAGCCCTTGATGCCAATAACAGTAAAATCATTGCTAATCTAGATATTGCAGTACGTGGAGAGATTGCTTCAAGTGCTGATTATATTGGTGAAAAAGCAAGCTTAAATGAGGAGCTTATGCACAATACCTATTTGCAATTTTTGGGTGGCTGGTTGGAGCATCTAAAAACATCCAATATGGGCATCTTCATACCTGATGTGGAAAAATTAAAAGACGAATCCGAATACAAGGATGACATACAAAGCTGGCAGGCTGAATCGGCAAGTGATTCATAAGTCACTCATTTGATACTTACGGAGAAAAACATCATGCAAAAAGTTCTAGTCCCTTTCACGGAAGGTGTTGAAGAAATTGAATTTGTCGCCATCGTAGATATTTTAAGGCGTGCAGACATCCATGTCACCACCGCCAGCTTGGATGGAGAAACTGTACAAGGTCGCTCAAACATCACTATGCAAGCCGATGCCGCACTGGCAGACGTTATGAATGATGCTTGGGATATGATTGTGTTGCCAGGTGGTCTGCCCAATGCGCATTTATTACGTGATGACAGCAATGTTAAAGCCGTCGTTGAGCAATTACGTAGCGAACGAAAATCTATTGCGGCTATTTGTGCAGCACCTACTGCATTGGCAGCTTATGGTATCACTGCTGGCATGAAAGTTACTGCCTACCCTGCTTGCCGAGCCGATATGGAAACATTACAACCTTCATCTGTGTATATGGATAATGATGTGGTTGAAGATGATTTCCTGATTACCAGCCGTGGTGCAGGTACGGCGGTAGCATTTGCATTACGTCTTATTGCTAGGCTTTGTGGTGAAGAAAAGGCAGAAGAAATTCGCCAGTCCATTGTTGCTTAAACGCTGTTAGTCTTCGCACATGCGTTTATCCAAAGAGTTCCGAGATCAATTTTCCCAACAAGAAATGCGTACCCATGGTCGTAAAAATGGCTTTGTGACCGATGGTCAGGAAGCACGCCTACTTAAATGGCTGCCTAAAATTGGCCTTCCCAAAGACAAGACCTTAAATGATACCCATATCCCAAAAGATTCACCTATTGTCATGGAAATTGGCTTTGGTAATGGTGATTTCCTAGTTTATACCGCCCAAAATAACCCTGATTGGACACTTGTTGGTGTAGAAATCTATTTACCTGGTGTCGCCAAGGCTGTTGGACGCTTGGAAGATGCAGGTGTAATTGAGCGTACCCGTATCACCCAGCTACCAGCCCAGTTTGTGCTTGAGCATCAAGTCGAGCCTGAGCAATTGGATGGTATTATTGTGAATCATCCAGACCCTTGGCCCAAAGCACGCCATCATAAACGTCGTATTATCCAAAAAGACATGGCAAAGATGATGGTCAGCCGCCTAAAACCAGGTGGCTTTATCCAGTTGGCATCAGATATTGAAGAGCTTGCCGAATGGATGCGTGATATTTTGGATGAAACACCTCAATTAACCAATGTTGCGGACAAAGGTGGTTATGTCGATCGCGATGAAGGTCGCGTTTTTACAAAATTTGAACAACGTGGTATCAATGCAGGACGAATTAGTAAATTTTTGCATTATACCAAGGATAAAAAATGAGTCTTAAAACCAATAAAGATCAATTAGTGATGACTGCTGTACAAGGCGGTGTTGCACCAGCCCATCAGTGGGCTCCCTTTGAAGTTGGCAGTGATGGTGAAATCTTTTCTTGGCCATCTACGGGTGGCATCACTTACAACGTGAAAATCGGTGATTCAGTATTTGACTGGGCGGGTGAACATATTGAATCAGGCGTTTCCAGCACACTTGATCACAAAAACAAGAAATGTGCATCAGGTTATCAATTTATGTCCTGTTGTGGCAATCAAGTGCGCGTGACTTCTGGTGAAGCCAAGGGTGAGTTTGGCACAGTGCTTGGGCATCATGGCGGTGTGGATCATTTGATGCTCGATTTCCCAGACAGCACCTTGGATAAGCTTACCTGCGATGATAAATTCTTGGTTAAAGGTCATGGGCAAGGCTTGAAATTTATCGACCATGATGATGTCTACATCTACAATCTTGACCCAACCCTGCTCGAACAATGGGGCTTAACAGAGCGCGAAGATGGGAAAATCGAAGTGCCTGTAAACGTGATGGTTCCAGGTTATGCCATGGGCAGTGGCATTGGTGCATTGTCTGTGACTACGGGCGATTATGATATTCTTTGTCATGATGAAAGTGTGGTCAAAGAATACGCTTTGGATCGTCTGCGCTTTGGCGATTTTGTTGCCGTGCTTGATCATGACAACCGCTATGGTCGCACCTATCGCAAAGGTTCTGTCACAATCGGCGTGGTGATTCATTCCGATTCGCCGCTAGCTGGTCATGGTCCTGGTATGATGACACTTATGACATCGAGCACGGACAAACTTGTGCCTGTACTGGACATTAATGCGAATCTGGGTTCGATTCGAAGTATTGGTCGTTTTGCGTAAGCTGCTCTTAATATGCCTACTGCTGTTGCCCTTTGCGGCACACGCAGAGATTTACAAATGGACAGATAAATATGGCAAGGTTCATTTTTCTGACAAGCCTGTAGCAGGTTCTGAAAGACAACACCTACAAAGCATGTCAGGCATTTCTAACCCAGCATTCAACCTTAAACGTAATGCCATGCGTATCAAATATCAGGATGTGAATGGCAGTATGATTGTGCAAGGGCGAGTGAATAACATCCCCGTTCAGTTTATTGTAGATACAGGTGCATTTGTGGTCATTATTCCACCAAATATTGCCAAAAAGGCTAATATATCCACAAAAAATGCTAAAACATTCACTTTACAAACTGCCAACGGTGCAGTGCAAAGCCATATGGTGAATATCTCAGACCTACAAGTTGAAAAGTTGCGTCAAAGCAATGTCCGTGCAGCTATTCAGCAAGTGTCACCCAATGCAAACCTTGGACTACTTGGCATGAGTTTTTTAAGTGCTTATAAAATGAGCATTGACCATGATCAACATATCATCACCTTGGAATCACGTTAATGTCTAAGCGCATGCAAGTAAGCTGTATTCAAATGTGCTCTGGTCATGATATTGAAAGCAACCTTTCCAAAGTCGAAAATTTCTTAAAAGAAGTTGCTGAAAAAG
>JAUZQR010000347.1 GCA_030950865.1 Mariprofundaceae bacterium
GGCTGCTTCCAAGACCTTCTTTTCTTGGTTTAACGCTGTGATTTCAGCTGCCAATGGTCGCCAATCAATATCTTGGAAATCCATATATGCTTCGAGTTTATCCAAGTAGGACAACTTCTGTTTCTTCTCCTTTAAAGCCTTCTGTAAATCCGAAATTTGCTTGCCTATATTCGCCAATGTTTGCTGCGCCTGTTTGGCTTCAGCTTCAAGGGCAGCGATTTTTTCTTTATTGCTCCAACCCAATACAAAGCGCCGTTTATCATCCAACCTGTGGCGATCATCTTTTTCATGCCGACCGCCCTTTGCTTTGATTTGTCCCGTGATACTCATCGCCCGACTTTCGCGGCGAAAAACATCCATATCCGAGCAGCAAACATAGTCGAAACGAAGCAAAAGCTCCTGTTGCAACCAAGTATAAAATTCAGAATCAGGTTTAACCTCTAACTTATGCACCAACGATGCTGCATGCTCTGATGTTGAGGTCTGATGTTTTTGCCTATCTTCGCGCACCCGAAAGAACACCAAACGACCCTTCAAATGATTTTGGTTTACCCACTCAACCACCTGTGTGTAATACATATCCGAGACCAACATCGACAAGGCAAAAGAATGCAACAAACGCTCTGCCGCACCTTGCCAATCACGTGCATCATCGCGCACCTGAATCAATTCACCTGCAAATGGCATCATTTCTTCATTCAGCTTTAAATCAGCACACAAACGCTCTCGAATCGCAATTTGCTGCACAGGAATATTACTCTTGCGTCGTTTCAAACTATCCAATTCACGCTGCTGCATCTCACAGTCACGCTTACCCGAAGCCAAATCTACACCCAGCTCATTCATGCTATTTTGCAACTGCGCTTCTTCATCTTGCAACGTTTGCTGCATCTTTAAGCAACGCTCCCGATGCTGTAAAAACATATCCACATCTTTGACCGCCGATAAATCAAGCAGGGCAATCAAATCATCATAATACTTGGCACGCTGCAAACAGCGCTCTTTTTCCGTTTCAGTTTCTCTTATTTTCTGTTCCAGCATGGCAATCCGATCACCACCTTGATCGGCAATAGCTCGTTCTAATTCACGCTCTTTCTGCTGACCTTGCTCCACCTTCTCTGTAAGTTGCAACACCCGTTGCTGCAAACGCTCAAGCTCTGCACCCAGCTTTGTCATTCGCTCGGCAAGCAAGCTTGATTTCAACTTAGAAAAATACGCCTGTAACGACTTTCGACAAGCATCTAGTTTGGATTTTTCTTGATCCAAGGCTGTATATTTATGGCAATTCTCCAC
>JAUZQR010000348.1 GCA_030950865.1 Mariprofundaceae bacterium
ATTGAGTCGCACGCAAAAACAAATTGCTTTATTCACGCTGCTTTTAGCAGCTGACCAACTTACTAAATGGTGGATTGAGAAACAAATGCCATTTTTTCATATGACGGTTATTGATGGCTTTTTCAACTTGGTAAAAGCACATAATTTTGGTGTCGCATTTTCCATGTTTGCGGATTGGAATCATGCTTGGCGCACCAATTTATTGCTCGGAGTAACCATTGGCATTGCCTTGGTGGTCGCTCTTTGGTGGTGGCGCGAGCGGAATAAAAAAGGCATCGAATCATGGTTGTTTATTCTTATCTTGGTCGGCGCATGTGGTAATATTTATGACCGTATGACCTTGGGTTATGTCGTTGATTTCATTGACTGGTATGTAGTATGGGATGGTAGTGCCTATCACTGGCCTGCATTTAATGTGGCGGATGCCTGTATTTCCATTGCCGTGGTATTGCTGCTAATCTCCAGTTTTAGAAAGTCATAACTGGAGTCGTTATGTGTGAAGAAGAAAAAGTTAACCGCTGCGAATGTTTGGGCAAGACCTTTGCCAAGCTCAAAGAGCAAGGCTCACTCGAAGATGCTGTTGCCGCTGGTGCGGGGCAAGAGTGCGAAGGCTGCTTGCCCTATTTAAAGCTTAGCTATGCTTCAGGCGAAGATGCTTTTGATTTGGAAGACCCTCGCTTGAGTCAGTATCAATAATTCCATGACAGAGCTTCGCCAACATAGCCCGCTTTTAATCACTGGTGCATGTCTGGTTGTTATCATTGCGGGCGTTCAAGCCGCAAGCTCATTGTTGGTGCCATTATTATTGGCAATGTTTATTGCTTGTATCTGCCTACCGCCTTTAAACTGGTTGGTAAATAAAGGTATCCCCGCAACATGGGCTGTATTATTGGTGACGTTGGGCTTGGTCTTGCTCGGTGCATTTCTTAGCATTTTTGTTGGCGCATCGGTCGCTGATTTCTCACAAAACATCCCCGTATATCAAGAGCGTTTGCAAGGGCAGACCACACAACTATTGGCATGGTTATCAGGCTTGGGCATCCATATTTCCAATGATATGGCTTTGGACGCATTCAATCCTGCCGCTGCGATGGGCTTTGCAGGAAAACTACTGGCAGGTTTTGGCAATGCTTTGGCAAATACCTTTTTCATTGTTTTAACGGTGATATTTTTAATGTTTGAAGCATTGTCTTTACCGCACAAGTGGGCAGTGATTGGTAAGCATGCTCCATCCACCGATGCTGTCAGTACATTTTTAAAGAGTGTGAACCAATACCTTGTCATCAAAACATGGATTAGTTTGGCAACAGGCATTGTGGTTAGCATTTGGTTGAGTGTGTTGGGCGTGGACTACCCACTACTTTGGGGCTTGTTGGCATTTCTATTTAATTATGTACCCAATATCGGCTCAATTATTGCCGCAGTACCCGCAGTCCTATTGGCTTTGGTGCAATTGGGCATTGATGCGGCGCTTTACACAGGCTTGGGTTATATCGCGGTGAACATCATCATGGGTAATGTGATTGAGCCACGCTTTATGGGTAAAGGTGTCGGTTTATCCACGCTTATTGTATTTGTATCGCTGGTGTTCTGGGGCTGGTTATTGGGACCTGTTGGTATGCTCTTATCTGTGCCATTGACCATGATTGTAAAACTTGCTTTAGAAGCCAATCCGAAAACCCAATGGGTTGCCGTATTGCTTGGCCCCGATATTGAACCTAGTAAAAAGCCACAGATGCACGCAGATAAACGTGACTAGCCGCAATTTTCCCTGTCCAAGCTGCGCCTGAGTGTCAGGTGACAAAAGGAATAGCGCAGTATCACGCGCACTTTTGGCATCTGTAAATGAAAAAAAGCAGATTACTTTCTTGGGCAAGAAAGAACGAAATACATTTTTTGATAAGCGTCAAAATATTCTTTGCAAATAAGATTCAGCTTCTTTTAGCTGGTGCTCGCTAAATACTTTCACACCATGCTTTTGAAGTAATTGAGTAGCCACGCCTTGCCCTGCAATTTTTGCATGACTAA
>JAUZQR010000349.1 GCA_030950865.1 Mariprofundaceae bacterium
GATTTTGCCAAGTTAACTGGTCAATCTGGGTACTGAAATCTGAGTTATTAAACCCGCCCGCAGGGTCACGACCAATCACCTCATCACTTGAACGTGAAAGTTGCAAGCTGCTTTCAAGCATGTCCGTAATGGGGTAAGTCAATTTGGCACTGCTCACTGTCTGCTTGGTGTTACTTGTGAAATTCAACACATCTGCGGGACCAAAACCATCCAGACTTGTTTTACCATCGACACTACGAGCAATCAATTCCAACTCACCGTCACCAACAGGCAATGCAATACGTCCAGAAAGCGTAGTTTGGCGATAAGGGTCTGTTTCTTTGCCATTCGCAGCAGCAGATACACTATCTGTACGCAAGCCATTCGCAGTCAAGGCGTATGAAACGTCTGATTCTGTTTTTCCTGTCACACTCATGCTGCCAGAAGATGTGCCGTAAGAGCCTGCTTCTGTATGCAGGCGAACCTGCGTACCTTTTTCACCTTTACGGGTAAAAATTTGAATCACACCCGCCATCGCATCAGCGCCATAAAGTGACGATTGTGCGCCACGCACGATTTCAATACGTTCAATATCCGCTGTTGATAAGTTTGCCCAATCAAAGCTTCCCAACGTGGCTGAACCAACACGTACACCATCAATCAATACAAGTGTGTGACCACTATTACCACCACGAATAAAGACCGATGTTGCTTTGCCAGCCCCCCCCGTTGCAGCCACATCAATACCCGTTTGCACACGCAATATATCTGCAACCGATGTTGTTTGAGATTGAACAATCTCCTCTCTGGTAATCACCGTGGTATCCGAGCTAATCCTCGCTGGATCTTCAGCAATACGTCCTGCTGTCACCACCAACGGTGATAATCCTTCTTCTGCATGAACAGGCAATACAGCCAGTTGTGACAATGCCAATGTAAAGCATGCCATATATTTTATATGTTTCGTTTTCAAGTTTTCTCCTAGCGCCCGCCGCGCCTTATGCTTATGTAGCGGTTGAATCACGTAGGAGTTTTGAAGTTGATAGTAAGCCATTTACCGAAAAGCAAAAAACAGATCACCACCGACCTGTCTCCCACCGAGACTCAATCCGTTTTGAAATCCGCAGATTTCTTGCTCTAGGCCGGTCTCCTGGCTCACCTTCATCCGCCTCTGCTCATGTCTTCCCAGATTTCTCCAGTGACGTTTAAACAGAATTGTCAGGCTTACAGTAGCGGGGGCTGCGTCGGAATTGTTTTGTTATTTAAAGACAACAAAACGCACCGAACTTCCCGTTTCACTCTTTTGGTAGATATACCATCCAAGCACCCAAAGCACGGCGAACGATACTGTGCAGATTATAAATGTCTATCGAATTTCATGTCTTATGCCGCCAATCAATGCGGCAATCCACCACATCACCAACCACCACAATCGCAGGTGATTTTGCAATCAGTTGTTTGGATTGCGCTTCTCGTAGTGTTCCAGTTTCACAAGATTCATGGTTTGTGCCTGCAGCGTGGATAATGGCAACAGATGTGTTTACGGGTAAACCTGCATCTATCAGGCGAGTCGCAATTTTCGGCAAGTTTTTAGCGCCCATATAAAACACCAACACAGGAAACGCTTTGACCAAAGCAGTCCAATCCATACGGCTATTTTCGCTGGCTTCATGCCCTGTTAAAAAGGCGAGTGTGGCATTGGTGGTACGGTCGGTGACAGGTATTCCCGCAAGTGCAGGGGCCGCAATGCCAGATGTGATGCCGGGAATCACACGGAATACAATATTTTCAGCCGCCAAAGCACGCATTTCTTCACCACCACGCCCAAACACAAATGGGTCGCCACCTTTGAGGCGCACCACGCGCTTATTGGCTTTGGCTAAATCAATGAGGGTTTGGCAAATATCTTCTTGGCTTGTGGATGCTCTGCCTCCACGTTTGCCCGCACAAATGCGCTCTGCTTTATCATTGGCTAGAGCTAATATTTCATCGGATACCAATGCGTCATAGACAATGACATCACAATCAGAAAGCAGCTTATGCGCGGCAAAGGTGAGCAAGTTTGCATCGCCTGGCCCTGCTCCAACAAGGGCAACTTCACCTGCTTCTAATGGGCTATCCAATGATTTCATATCTCACCTTGCTTCAATATGTTCGCAATCAGTGCGGCAAAACCAGTAGTTTCCACCAAGGTAGGTTTTATTTCAACATTCACACTTGAACCTTGCACTTCTTTTGTGCATTCCGCCAAGCTATGCCCCTCAAATAAAAGCATGGGTTGCAGCACTATT
>JAUZQR010000035.1 GCA_030950865.1 Mariprofundaceae bacterium
TGCTTTTACGGTAGGGACAGGCGAATTAAATCGTTGGATGAATCAGGCGCAAGATCAGCAACGCGCGCCCAGCGATCATGGCAAGACAATTGTACGTCTAAAATATATTTCACAAGTAGGCTCAACCCCGCCACGTTTAAAAGTGTTTTGTAACCGTCCAGGCAGTATTAAAGCATCGTATTTGCGTTATTTGGAGCAGTCTTTTCGTAAATGTTTCAAGCTTGCTGGTGTGCCCATACGTTTTACTTTCACTTCCAGTGATAATCCTTATTTAAGTCCGGATATGGGTAATAAAAAAGAAGAAAATCCTTATGCTTCCAAGCGCAGCAAAACAAAGCGTGCTAAACCAAGTAAACGTTAATGCATAGTTTTGAAGAAACGCGGGTTTTGGCATGTTCAGCAGAAGCAATGTTTGATGTTGTGATGGACATTGAGAAATATCCCGATTTTTTACCGTGGGTGGCAGGTGCGCGTGTTTTAAGTAATCAACAGGGCGAACTTACGGCAGAATTGGTGGCAGATTTTGCGGGTATGAAAAAAAACTTTACGACTGTTGACCATTATGTTGCCAATGAGAGTATTGAAGTGCACTTGCTTGATGGTCCCTTTCGTTTTCTGGAAAGTTCTTGGAATTTTAAACAGTTGAGTGACGTTTCTTGTAAGGTTCACTTCTCGATTGAATTTGACTTTAAAAGCGCCTTGTTGGGTGTTGTTGCGACCCCCATCTTTACGACGGCATGCAAATCTATGGTACATGCCTTTGAAAAACGTGCCTGCGAGGTGGTGAAATGAAAGTAAGTGTGATTTATGCACTGCCTCAAGAGCAGTATTTGGAAGAGTTGGACGTTGCTGATGCAATTACAGTGGAAGAAGCGATTAAAATGAGCCATGTATTAGAGCATTTTCCAGAAATTGATTTATCTACGCATAAAGTAGGGGTGTTTGCCAAGCTTGCCAAACTTGACCAGCCCTTGCGTGATGGTGATAGGGTAGAGATTTATCGCTCCTTACCACGCAAGCCACGTGATGCACATGCAGTTGATGATAAAAAAGCCCGAATTCGAGCAAAAAAAGAAAAGCGTGCAGAAACATCACAATAAAAGGTTTGTTTTTTCATAATATTTTCATCTTTGTGCTTTTAATATAAGCCATCCTATGATGGATGCGAATAATTAAATTGAATAAAAAGGAGTTTGATTTGAAAGTTTTCCAACCGCTTATTGGCGTGATGTTTTTATTGCTAACGCAGACAGCACAAGCAATGCCAAACAGTTTTGCAGATTTAGTGGTCGCGCAACGTGACACTGTGGTGAATATTAGTACGACCAAGACAGTGAAAGCACAGCCGAGAATGCCTCAGGGACTGGATAAAAACTCGCCATTTAATCAGTTCTTTCATGATTTCTTTGGTCAAATGCCTGAGCAGGAACGTCATGCTTTGGGTACTGGCTTTATCCTTTCATCGAAAGGTTATGTGGTGACCAATAATCACGTGATTGATGGTGCAGATGAGATTGTCGTAAAAACCAGTGATGGAAAAGAATATGACGCGGAATTGATAGGCAGTGATGCCAAATTGGATGTGGCACTACTCAAAATTAAAGCCAAGGGCTTACAAGCTGTAATCTTAGCAGATTCTGATAAGTTAAGAGTGGGTGACTGGGTGGTTGCGATTGGTAATCCTTTTGGTTTAGAGCAAACTGTTACTGCGGGTATTGTTTCTGCGCGCGGGCGGGTGATTGGTTCTGGTCCTTATGATGATTTTATTCAGACTGATGCAGCGATTAACCCAGGTAATTCGGGTGGACCATTATTCAATAGTAAAGGCGAACTGGTTGGAATAAATACTGCGATTTACTCCCGTAGTGGTGGTAATAATGGTATTGGTTTTGCGATTCCTATCAACTTAGTAGATTCAATCTTTGATGAACTGCGTGAAACAGGGCATGTGCAGCGCGCACGCTTGGGTGTTGGCATTCGTGATGTTGATAAAGATACGATGAAAGCTTTGGGATTAAAGAATAAAAACGGAGCATTGGTCACGCAGGTTGAGGGCGGCTCTGCTGCTGATAAGGCGCATGTACAAGCTGGTGATGTTATTGTAGCTATGGATAAGAAGAGCATTAAATCGTCACATGATTTGCCCATTCGGGTGGCTCGCCATCAGCCAGGTGATAGAGTTATCTTGCGTATTATCCGTGACGGTAAACAGATTCATATTCCTGTCGTAGTTGATGCGATGGAAGAGCCAACGTTGGCAAGCAATCAGGGTAAGAAGAAAGTGAAAGTCGCTTTAGGGTTAACACTTACCGAACTGGATAAGGTTATGCGCAAGAAGCTTGAAGTGCGTATTAAATATGGCTTGGTTGTAAGCAATGTACAGCGTGGTTCAGCTGCAGCTAGAGCAGGAATAAAGCAGGGCGATGTGTTGTATAAAGTTGATCGTAAAAATGTTAAAAGTTTATCTGATTTAAGAAAAATTATAGATAATACTGAACCTGGCAGTGCGTTGGGTGTGAATATTGATAGGCATGGTGACCAAACATTCACGATGCTTCGTTTGCCTAAGAAATAAGATGACAGCGGTTCCTGTGTTACAGTTAATGAGTCGTAAAGCATGTTGCTTATGCGAAGATGCTGAAGTTATGTTGGCGACTTTTGTAGCGCTGGGACGTTGTACCTTAGAAGTGCAGGATGTGGATCAAGATATGGCTTTGGCAGCATTGTATGGTATGGATGTGCCTGTGTTGCTTGTGCAGAAAGAGGTGCGCTGCATGCACCGTATAGAACAACAAGATATTGAAGTATTATTAGCGGAGGTTACTGAATGTTAGGTCGTTGGTTATTTATGGGAGCCTTGGTCGCAGTCATTGCAGGTGTAGCGTGGTTTGGGCTACCTGAAGCAAAAAAGAAAGTAACTGTGGGTAATACTGCGTTGGAATTTTCATTGCCAGACTTGCAAGGCAAGCTTCAAACATTACCGAAAGGCGATGTGATATTATTGAATTTTTGGGCAACATGGTGTCCACCGTGTCGTCAGGAAATGCCTTCGATGGTGAAGCTATCTGAAAAGTATGCTGCCAAAGGATTAAAGGTGGTGGCGGTATCTGTGGACCGTGATGGCAAGGCGCTTAAGGATTTTGTCGCAGAATATAAATTACCATTTCTTGTTTTACATGATATAGATTCAGCGGTTGCTGAAAGTTATGGGGTTTACCGTTATCCTGAAACGTTTTTAATTGACCGCAAAGGACATGTGCAAGCTCATTTGATAGGAGCTATTGAATGGATGTCTGCACCGATGCAGAAAAATATTGAAGACTTACTTAATGACAAGGATTTAGCTGCTATCAAATGATGAGTTTGTTTCCAACGCAAGATGAGCAACTGAAAAAAATAGCACAGCTTCGTTGTGAACTACATGAACACAATTATCGTTATTATATTTTAGATAACCCACAAATAACGGATATTGAATATGATAAGCTTTTACGTGAATTAAGTGCTTTAGAAAAGAACCTTGGCGAAGCCATCCCCGATGATTCACCTACACAAACCGTGGGTTATAAACCTGATATAGCTTTTAGCAGTCGCAAACATGCAGTGCCTATGCTCTCGCTTGCCAATGCATTTTCTGATGAAGAAATTAGTGATTTTGTGCGCAGACATAAGGATATTTTGGCTGATGATGCTGAACTTATCTATATTGCAGAGCCTAAAGTGGATGGTTTGGCGATTAATATTTATTACGAATTTGGACAAATGATGTTTGCTGCCACGCGTGGTAACGGTATGGCGGGTGAAGATGTTACCGACAATATTCGTTCCGTTGCAGGTATTCCGTGGAGACTCACAGGAAATGTTCCTGATAAGTTTGAAGTGCGTGGTGAAGTGTATATGTCCAAAGCTTCATTCGCGGCATTAAATCAAAAACAGCAAGATGCGGGCGAAAAAGTGTTTGCTAATCCGCGTAATGCAGCAGCAGGTTCATTGCGGCAGTTGGATGCCTCGATTACAGCCCGCCGTAAACTTTCCTTTTTTGCTTATGCCACAGGTTTGGGTGGTGAGGCATTTGCAAGCAGCCAAAGTGAGTTATTGAATCAATTGGAAGAGCAAGGTTTTGCAACTCAGGAAACAGCATTGCTTGCTGATGAACAAACAATGTTTAAATATTATCAAACGTGGATGGGCAAGCGTTCAAACCTAGATTATGAGATTGATGGCATGGTGTTTAAGGTGAATGACTTTAAACAACAAAAGTTGTTGGGCTCGGTGGCACGTTCACCGCGTTGGGCGATTGCTTATAAGTTCCCTGCGGAAGAAGTAGAAACCATTGTAGAGGCTATCACTTGGCAGGTGGGGCGTACGGGTGTGATTACGCCTGTGGCGAATATGAAACCCGCATTGGTGGCTGGTGTGATGGTGTCGCGGGCAACCTTGCATAATATTAAAGAGCTGGCGCGTAAAGATGTGCGCGAGGGTGATCGGGTAGTGATTCGCCGTGCAGGGGATGTGATTCCTGAAGTGGTTAAAAGTTTATCTATTGGTGAGAGCAATCGTGCCAATCTGATACCAGTGCCAACAACATGTCCTGTGTGTAATGCAGCCGTAGAACAAGAAGATGGTG
>JAUZQR010000350.1 GCA_030950865.1 Mariprofundaceae bacterium
AACACACATGATTTCACCTGCGCACTGGCAACCTTAGAAACATGGTGAATTGCTTTTAGTTTCCCGCCTTGAATGGTTAATGGCAACAAATCACCTTCGCCACTCACCTTCGCACCCATCCCACGAACAGGGTCGGCCACACGTTTCATAGGACGCGCTTGCAACGATGCATCGCCTGTAACCGTCACATCAAAATTTTGCCCTGCAAACACACCCATCATCAAACGTACACAGGTACCTGAATTTCCCGCATCAAGTATTGCTGCCGGCTTTTTCAAACCATACAAACCAACACCATGCACACGCAAAGAAGTCTTTTCATCATTGAGCCAATCCATCGACACGCCCATCTGAACAAACATCCCTGCCGTTGCCAAGCAGTCCTCACCTGGCAAAAAACCATGAATTTCTGTCGTACCATCTGCCAGTGCAGCCAACATAACTGCACGATGAGACATGGATTTATCACCTGGCACACTTACTTTACCTCTCAATCCACCATTCGCAGGGCCTGCGATCAACGTTCCGCCCACATTCATAACTTGTCTCCATATTTGGACATCCAAATGTCCCGTGCCTGTTTGGCATCTGCAAACTTCTGTAACAACGCATCACCATCTTCAGATTGCAATGCCACACGTAGTGCTTTTAACTCATCCTGCAATAAATCAACTTTTTGCATCAGTGCGTCACGATTGCATAAAGCTATATCTCTCCACATTTCAGGTGATGATGAGGCAATACGTGTAAAATCTCTAAAGCCACCAGCAGCAAAACGGAACGCATCACCACTCTCATCATCGCCTCGCACCGCATTCACCAAAGCAAATGCTGCAAGATGCGGCAAATGACTCACTGATGCCAAAATATCATCATGCTCTGCTGCTCGCATGCTCGTAATTTGCGCACCCACACATTCCCACATGTTTTGAACTTGTTCGATAGCATCCTTATCAGTATTTTCATCAGGCGTTATAATACACACATGCTTTTCAAAAAGTTCTGCAAATGCAGCTTTTACCCCCGAATGTTCAGCTCCTGCAACAGGGTGGGCTGGCACAAATCGGTTGGGATGAGATAAATATTTTTGCGCATCATGTACAACTGATTGCTTGGTGCTTCCCGCATCTGTGACGATCGCATGTTCAGGAAGTTGGGCTGACATTGCCTTGAAGGCTTGTGTATATGCAGCCACAGGAGTGGATACAAACACCATATCCGCATCAGCAACGGCTGTCGCAACATCATGGCTAAAATCATCAATCACGCCAAGGCGCACCGCTTCTTCAAGGTTTTCAACACTCCGACCCACACCTGTCACACGCTCAACACAACCTGCTCGCTTCAATGCCAATGCTAGCGAACCACCAATCAGTCCTGTGCCAATCACCACAAGGTGTTTGATTTGAATACTCATACGGCTACCTGCTTCAATGCCACATCTAACCCTTGCAAAAGCGCATCATTTTCCTCAGATGTGCCTACAGAAATCCGTAAATAATCCTTTAAACCATAACCCGCTAGCGGACGTGGGATAATACCCTGATCTTCCAGTTCATTCAGAATATCTCCAGCTTTTGCATGCTTGAGCAAGACAAAATTAGCATAGGACTTTCCAGCCGATACACCCAAGCCATCAAACGCTGTTTCCAAGCGTGTTCGTTCAGTTTTTATTTTTGCCACTTTATCCATCACCCATTCTTCATCATCAAGGGCTGCAAGGGCTGCAACTTGTGCGAAGTTATTCACGTTAAACGGCTCACGAAAGCGATTCACTACAGCAAGCAAACTTGCATCGGCAACAGCATAACCCACACGGCAACCTGCCAAACCATAAGCCTTGGAAAAAGTGCGGCTCACCACCAAACCAGGGTGCTTCAATGTTTGCAGGCTATCGGATTTCACATCCGCTACAAACTCATCATAAGCTTCATCCAAAATCACCACGATATGGCGTGGACGCGCATCTAAAAATGTTTGTAACTCATCATTATTCAACAATGTGCCTGTCGGATTATTTGGATTGGCAATGCAAACCACCTTGGTTTTATCCGTAACTGCCGCTGCCATAGCATGCAAATCATGCCCCAGTTCAGCTGTGTCAGGCACTGCTATTTGAATTGCGCCAGCGGCTTGTGTTGCCAAAGCATAGACAATAAACCCACGCTGACTGTACACCACTTCATCACCAACCCCTGCAAAGCAACGAATCAATAACTCCAAAACTTCATTGCTACCATTGCCAATCAAGACCTGTGATGTTTTAACAACATGACGCTCTGCCAATGCCATTTTTAATGCCGTACAATCCCCATCGGGATAACGATGCACTTCTGAAATTTCCATTTGCATTGCTGCCATCGCTTTCGGGCTTGGTCCATAAGCATTCTCATTCGATGCCAACTTTACGGCATGCGGCAGCCCTTTTTCACGCAATAATTGCTCCACAGGCTTGCCTGGAATATAGGGGTATAAGCCCTGCGTTTGGGCAACAGCCCTAGCCATCCAATCAATCTCCATACAATCGGTTTCACTCACTTATAATTTCCTTGATACTGGATATGAACCAAGCACTTTCACCGATGCCCCCAAAGCTTCCACTTCAGCAATCGCATCGGCCATATTTTGCTCGTCTCTATGCCCTCGCACATCCATAAAAAACACATATTCCCAGAGTTTTTTCTTCGATGGACGTGATTCAATGCGTGTTAAACCCATATCACGTTCGGCAAAAGGCTTGACCAGACCGTGCAATGCTCCAGGTACATCTTTCACTGCAATCACCAAACCTGTTTTATCTTCGCCTGATGCAGGTGAGTCATGCTGACCAATGACAAAAAAGCGTGTGGTATTATGATGGTGATCTTCAATATTAGCTGCAAGCACTGGCAACGCTAACTTCTCAGCCATCACCATTGAGGCAATCGCTGCACTATGCGGCTGTTCAACATCTTGTTTAACAATTTCCCCGCCCTTACCTGTCGATGCGACTTCGCACAGGTTTGCTTGAGGAAGGTGCGATGCCAGCCAAGCTTTACATTGCCCTAACGGTTGCGGATGTGAATACACCACCTCTATGTCAGACAGGTTTTCGCACGCACTCAATAACTGATGATGGATAGAAAGTTGAATTTCCGCACAAATGGACAAATTCAAATCAAAATCTGCAAACTTGTCATGCGTATCATTCACAGCACCTTCAAAGGCATTTTCAATAGGAACTACACCATAAGTTGCACGCCCTGCTTCCACTTCTTCAAAAACTTGGGATAAATTAGGACAAGCCATATACACCGCAGTCTCACCAAAAGATCGGAAGAGCACAC
>JAUZQR010000351.1 GCA_030950865.1 Mariprofundaceae bacterium
GCAACGCATATGGGACGCATGGCTCAAAAAACATCACATTATTCGCCATCCATCTATGCCTTTGCGGCACCTACCTGTTCCCGACAATATTGATGCAGAAATATGGCATAAACTCATCAAATGCTGGGAGAAACAAATATACGGTGTGAGTAATCATTGGTCAGCTTCGCAGTTAAAGCGTCATCTGCGTGCGCTTTCCTCCGCTGACTGCTAAGATGTGCGAAATTTTATTTTTATACACTTTACGATAGGGGTTACAAATCATGGGGATTCTGGAAGGTAAAAAAGGTCTAGTTCTTGGTTTAGCCAACGATAAATCCATTGCTTGGGGTGTTGCACAAGCCTGTAAGCGTGAAGGTGCAGAACTTGGTTTTAACTATCTCGGTGAACAACTGGAAAAACGTGTTCGTCCATTGGCAGAAAAAGTCGATGCCAAGTTAATTGAATCACTTGATGTGAGTGATGATGCCCAACTGGACGCATTTTTTGCCAAGGTTAAAGAGCAATGGGGCGAGCTTGACTTTATGGTTCACTCTATTGCATTCGCCAACAAGGATGCTTTGCGCAACCCATTTTCTCACGCTACACGTGCTGATTTTCAGCTTGCATTGGATATTTCTGCTTACTCATTTATCGCCTGCGCTCAACGTGCCGCACCATTAATGAAAGAAGGTGGGAGCATGTTAACCATGACTTACTTGGGTGCTGAACGCGCCGTGCCTGGTTATGGTATGATGGGTGTTGCCAAAGCAGCACTTGAAGCTTCAACACGTTACCTAGCACAAGATTTGGGTACACAAGGCATTCGTGTGAATGCCATTTCAGCGGGTCCTATTCGCACACTGGCAGCATCTGCGGTCGGTGATTTCCGAAAATTGATGGAAAAAAGTGCGCGTGGTTCGATGCTTGGTCGCAATGTTTCACAAAATGAAGTCGGCAATACCACTGCCTATCTACTTTCAGACATGGCATCTGGTGTGTCTGGTGAAGTACATTATGTTGATGCCGGTTTCCACGTTGGTGCTGGCGACCCTGGCATCGAATAAGGTTTAATTATTCATGTCAGGTTCTAATTTCGGCGATATTTTTCGCGTTTCAACTGCGGGCGAATCTCACGGTGCGGCATTGGTTGCTATTGTTGATGGTTGCCCTGCTGGCATCAAACTATCTGAATCCGATATTCAACCCGATTTAGACCGCCGCAAACCAGGACAATCCAAATATACCACCCAACGCCGTGAAGCCGATGAAGTCGAAATTCTTTCTGGTGTATTTGAAGGAACCACCACAGGTTGTCCGATTGCCTTACTCATTCGTAATACCGATCAACGCAGCAAAGATTACTCCGATATTAAAGATAAGTTCCGTCCTGGGCATGCTGACTTTACCTACTTTGAAAAGTACGGGCGACGAGATTATCGCGGTGGTGGACGTTCATCAGCGCGTGAAACTGCCGTTCGCGTAGCTGCTGGTGCTGTTGCCAAACAGTTACTCGCTACCGTTGGCATCAATATTATTGGCTGGGTGGATCAAATTGGTCCACACAAAGTGAACCCTGAAAAGTTTAATGTTGATGAAATTCGCAACAATCCTTTTTTCTGCCCTGATGCAGAAGCCGCTGCAAACATGGCTGAGTTTATGGATAAACTTCGTAAAACGGGCGACTCCATTGGCGCATCTGTCACCGTACAAGCCTATGGCATGATTGCTGGCTTGGGCGAGCCCATTTTTGATCGTTTGGATGCTGATATTGCCAAATCCATGATGTCAATTCCGGCTGTGAAAGGTGTAGAAATCGGCGATGGTTTTGCCTGTGTTGAAGCCAAAGGCTCTGAATTTGGTGATGCGATTCGCCAATCTGGTTTTCAAAGTAATCATGCGGGTGGTATTTTGGGCGGAATTTCCAATGGAGATACCATTCATGCGCGTATGGCACTCAAACCGACATCATCCATTTTAACACCACGCCCCACCATTGATATTCATGGTGAAGAAACTGAAATCATCACCAAAGGTCGCCATGACCCATGTGTTGGCATTCGCGCCGTACCTATTGCAGAGGCTATGTTGGCATTGGTTTTAGCCGATCATTTATTACGTCATCGCTCCAGCAAGGTTTAATTTAATCGAATATGTGGTTTGTATTGCGGTTTTGGCGTAACTGACGGCTCTCCCACTACAGGGTCAGCCACATCGCCCTCATCGAAAGAAGGTTCGTCATCAAAGCTCTCGTCGTCACCCCAATCATCCTCGCTATCAGTCGTATTGCTTGCAGGTGGATTCCCATCATAAACCTTATATTCCCGACTCTGTCTCCATGCCTCACGCGTAAATAAATAAGGATCCAAAGCCAGTTCATCACGCATATCTGAGGCTTCCATCAAACGGGAGCGTTTATCAATATACTTTAAGACTGTAAAAGGAATCGTTACGGGTGGAGCTACAAAAAAAGCAGCCCAAAACAGGGGGTCTGTTGCCGTTTCAGTAATAAAGCTAGGTGTATTACGTACCGAATTGGGGCCTAAAAGTGGGTACACAATATATGCACCTTGATCTGCACCCCAAACACCCAAAGTCTGCCCAAAATCTTCGTCATGCTTTTCCAAGCCGAATGAGCTCGCAACATCTGCTAAACCTGCAATACCGAGCGTAGAGTTAATAAGAAAGCGTGCAAAATCTTCAAAGCCCTGTTGCCCCTTGCCCTGTAAAAAATCATTAAGCACTGTGTTTAGATATGTAGCATTATCATAAAAATTAGAAACCATGTTGCGAACTTTTTTAGTCGTTACTGCTTGATAACCTTTTGCAATAGGCTTCAGGCTCACCTTATCCACAGTCGTATTAAACGATTCTGTACCACGGTTAAGTCCAACCAATGGATCATAGTCATTTTCCACTGTGGCACAGCTAGGCAAAAGCCCCAGCAGCAATATAACAAATAAATACTGTTTCATAGCTGCAAGTATTGAACACCACCTGCTATTGAGCAAGCTTAGAGTTAAAATATTACCTTACCCCTTGCATTTTGTATCCATACGCCCCATAACTACTGCATGCTAATCAAAATTATATTCTTTTTATTCATTGCTGTGCCTTTGCTTGAGCTTTATGTACTTATTGAGGTTGGCTCAGGCATTGGTGGTATAGCCACCATCGCTCTTTGTTTGTTCACCGCCGCTTTGGGTGGTCTTCTTATCCGAATTCAAGGCATTAAAACATTACTTTCTGCGCAGCAACAAATGACACAAGGGGCATTACCTGCTGAACACGCGTTACACGGTATATTTTTAGCTATTGCGGGACTCTTATTATTCTTACCTGGTTTTATTACAGATACCCTTGGTTTTTTACTACTCATTCCAGCAATTCGTGTGCTTCTTATGAAAAGAGCAATCAGTTTTTCGCCCAACCCCTCTAAAACTGTCATTCTGGAAGCTGAAATTATTGATGAGCAGGAAAAAATAAGGCATTGACGCATTACATCATTACCTACACCTTTCAGACTTGTATATATGAAGGAGCTTAAGCTTATGAACACATCAACGTTAACGACCTCAGCGGCTAATTTGGCCGATGACCGTATTGATTTTCTAGGAAAAACCTACGGCATGCTTGCCCTCTGTATTGCAGCAGGCAGTGCTGGAGCCTATTTCTCTATGGGCATGGCTTTTCCTCAAGAGCATCCATGGATGATGTTGGGTTTGATGATTGGCGGGATTTTTGGTGTGCAAGCTGTGCGCCATGTCTCAGGACTTAACTTTGCAGCACTTTTAGCATTCGGTGCCATCACTGGCTTGGCAATTTCACCTTTGGTGGGTTTTGTCGCTGCACGGTCTGAAATGTTGGTTGCCCAGGCATTTTTAACCACAGCCGCAGCATTTGTTGGTTTAACGGCTTATGTATTTATTTCCCGTAAAGATTTTTCATTCCTCAAAGGCTTTGTTTGGACAGGTTTGATTGCCATGATTGTACTTGGGCTATCCAACTATTTCTTCTTTGAATCAAGCACATTGCAACTGGCTATGAGCGGCATGGGTGTATTATTATTCTCTGCATTTATTCTTTATGATACATCAAGCATTTTACGTGAATATCCTAGCAATGAATATATCGCAGCAGCCTTGACCCTTTATTTAGATGTTTTCTTATTGTTCCAAAATCTACTTGTAATGTTTGGCATGTTGGGTGGCGACGACTAACTCATTTATTAATCAAATTCAAAGGCGATACTTCTGTAGAAGTTACCGCCTTTTAAATATAAGCTGTAAGCAAACAAGGTTCCTCCACGCTGGTCGGAATGACACACAACACCCTTGTCATCTCGAGCGAAGTCGAGAGGTCTTTATATAACAAACTCAAGCAATAAAGAATTTCATTCAAATATCGCTCTCAAATGATGCAATCAGTAATTCTATTTCGTCATTAGCCACATCTTCGGCAATGAACCCTTCTCCGATACCTTTCAACAACACATAACGAATACGGCTACCAATATTCTTTTTATCATGCCCCATAGCGTCCAACCATTCAGCCGCCGTGAATTTTGGCGGCTCAATAGGTAATTCCAAAGCAGTCAAAGCCTTGACCATTGCAGCTTCTGTACCTTGCGGCGCATCACCGCGCATTTCCGACAAACGCGCTGCCATACGCATGCCAATTGCCACACCTTCACCATGTAAATAAACGGTATAATGTGTCATGGCTTCAATTGCGTGACCAAATGTATGTCCTAAATTCAATAAAGCACGAACGCCCTGCTCAGTCTCATCCTGCATGACAATTTCCGCTTTATAACGGCAGGACTCGACAATCACTTTGTTGACCGCAGCCTCATTTAAAGCCAATAAAGCTTCAGCGTGGGCTTCAACAAAATCAAAGAATGTTCGATCCCAAATGGCTCCGTATTTAATCACTTCTGCTAATCCTGCACGCAGTTGATTCGGCTCAAGTGTTTTCAATACATCTGAATCAATCCACACCAAACGCGGCTGATAAAATGCGCCAATCATATTCTTGCCATGTGGATGACTCACCGCAGTCTTGCCACCCACACTAGAATCAACCTGTGCCAATAATGTTGTTGGCACTTGCACAAAAGGAATACCACGGCGATAACATGATGCTGCAAAACCCGTCATATCACCCACAACACCACCGCCCAAGGCTATGATTGGCTCATTGCGAGATAGGCGTGAATCCATGAGGGCATCCATAATCTCTGACCATGTAGCTACTGTTTTAAAATGTTCGCCATCAGGAAGAATATGTTTAAAGACCTGCCAGCCTGCTGCAACAAGACTTTTACCCACCACATCTAGATAGAGAGGTGCTACAACATCATTACTCACCACCATGCAACGTTCAGCATCAGGAAACAGCTTACGCACAGCATCGCCAATATTTTTTAGACAACCTGCCTGCAAATGAATATCATAAGAACGCTCATCCAATGCTACGCGATAAATATCAGCCTGATTCATACTTTTTCCTTTTCACCTATCTTCAATAGAGACCACTGCCTATTCAGGCAAATGCATCTTTATGTGTCATGTCGAACATCGTTGAGACATCTTTTTTAAGTCCTCCTTAAGCAAAGATCCTTCTACTTCGCTCAGAATGACAGCTTATAAGAAAATTTTGGGGTATATCAACATAAAGCTCACTTCTCAATAAATGCCACAATCGCATCCACAGCCTGCGCTGCATTCATCTGCGAAGTATCTACCCGAAAATCTGCGCTCATCTCATAATACTTGCGCCGCTGCTTATCCAACACCTTGGCTTTTGCCAGTACATCCACACCATTCAACAATGGCCGATTCTTATCCCCTGCAATACGCTTTGCCAATACCTCAGGTGGAGCATCAAGCCAAATAACTTTCCCTGCTTGTTTTATACGTTCACGGTTTGGGGCGCTCATCACCACGCCGCCACCTGTTGCCAATACCTTAGCCTTACCATCGGTACATAAAAGCTCTAAAAATTCTGCTTCCAAAGCACGAAAAACACACTCTCCATCTTCTTCAAAGATACGTGGAATATTTTTACCTGCTTTTTCAACAATCGCAGCATCCAAATCAACACAATCCAAACCCAAACGGGCGGCTAAAAGCCGCCCGATCGTTGATTTTCCAGCTCCCATTGAGCCAATAAGAATCACTATCTAACGGTTTCTTTCACCAATTGACTTTATAATTTTAGGTGTAACAAACACTAATAATTCAGAACGGTTATCCTTCTTTTGGTTACGTTGAAATAAATAGCCTAAAAGTGGGATTTTAGATAAGAGTGGCACACTTAATTTACTCGTATCAACGGTACGTGAATAAATACCACCAATCACAACTGTTTCTCCATTATCCATATACACTTCTGTATTGATTTCCTTTGTGCTAATACTTGCAAGCCCCACGACAGTCTCCGGACTATTTTTAGTAATAACCAACTGCATAATCACATGATTATCGGCAGTAATTTGTGGTGTCGCCGTCAAACTTAGTTCTGCTTTCTTAAATGTTACATTTGCAGGGGCTCCAGCTAAGCCAGCTGTCTGAAATCCAACATCAAAACCTTGAGAAATCGTTGCTGGTTTTAGGTTGGTCGTAATTACGCGTGGGTTTGAAATAATCTTCACTTCGCCTTCCGCTTCCGCAGCAGATAATTCCAAGTTTAAATTAAACACATTACTCAATGTACCTAAAGCAATACCAATTGCTCCACCTCCAACCTTAGCACCCACAGTAGCAGGCAAATCAACCAAC
>JAUZQR010000352.1 GCA_030950865.1 Mariprofundaceae bacterium
AATAAACACCTTCTGAATAAAGCCCAATGCAAAAATTTGCGCGCCTAGGTAAATATAACCCCAGTTTACGCCCACATGTTTTTGCAACTGAGGCAGAAAGTCCGTGGCACGTACTATCGGACCTGCTACCAGTTGCGGAAAAAATGCCACGTACAAAAAGAACTCTTTTTTCGATGTGCATGCACGTATGTCTCCACGCCATACATCCACAAGGTAAGATATAACCTGAAACGTAAAAAATGATAAACCCACAGGCAGCACAATGTTTAGATGGTCACCCGATACACCCAATAAAGCCGCAGTATTATCAATAAAGAAGTTGGCATATTTAAAATATGCCAGCACCAACAGCATGCTGACAATACCCAACCATAACCAAGCCATTTTAAATTGATGGCTTTGCTGGTGTTGCCGTTCAATCGCCAAACCACAGCCATAACCTACGATGGACACAAACCCCAGCAGCAACAAAAATCGCACATCCCAAACAGCATAGAATCCATAAGAGAAAAGCAATAATACCCAACTATGCAAGCCTTTGGGCACCAGCCATAAAGCTGCAATAAGCCCTATGAAAAACAAAAGAAAATCTACACTGGAAAAAATCATCGTAAAATTATATCTCGCTGCGAACCCAACCAGTTTGCCAAGATTTTGTGTCCATAAACATTGATATGCCCTTTACCAAAATGTGTATTGGCAAAGCCAATCGCTGGCACGCCTGTTTGCCCAAAATCATCTGCCAACACGGGGTTGCTATCCAATACAGGAACCCCCATTGCTTTGGCATGCTCCATCAACACAGTGCGCCCTTGCCTGACCTTTTGTTGCACGCTTTTATGCGGTAAATATTTAAGTTCAGGCATCATCAATACCGTCAACTTCACCCCTTGCTGCTGAAATTGGTGCAACACAAATACCCAGCGTTCAATAGCTCTACTTAACTTCTCTCCAATAAGATTATGGCTTTTTCTCGCAATTGTTTTCTCATCATGCCCTGAAAACCATGCTCGAATATCATTTTCATATTTCCACTTTAAATGGGTGATTAATGCCGAATGCCCATAAATCCATAGCTTTAACGATGTAAAATAACTCGGCTTATCCACAGGGCGAATCAATGCCTTCAAAGCACCCTGTGCATCACGCTCCTCTTTAGCAGTTAATAACTCATAAAGGTCGCTGGCATTCACGCATAATAAAATATGCGTAGGTTGCATTGCATTTTTCAACGCATCGTAAATAACCCATGACTCATCGGGTGCTACCCCCGAAATTCCAGCATTAAATAACAAACTATCATGCCACTGATTACCCAAGCGACTGACAAAATTCTCTTTGCGCATGACTTGATAGGCTTCCACAAAGGAGTCTCCCACCACAAACACACGTTTCTCAGGTAATATTTCAGCTAACGTATCATTGTTCAGACCAAACTGATCAAGTTGAAAACGCGCATAACCTTCATATGTTCGCAACACTTCG
>JAUZQR010000353.1 GCA_030950865.1 Mariprofundaceae bacterium
AGCATCTTCCACGGCATCTTCAATGTCACGACCAAGAAAAATAGCTGCTTCATGCAAGTTTGGCGTGAGCAATGTTGCTTGTTTGATGAGTGTGTATTTTAAAGTTTCAATTGCCCCTGAATCCAGAAGTTCCTTACCACTACTAGAGCTTATGACAGGATCAACAATCAGATGTTTTTGATGATGATTTAAATCCAAACAGGCAGAAATTACCGCAATGTGTTCGGCATCCAATAGCATCCCCGTTTTGACAGCAGCGACATCATACACATCAAAAACTGCATGTAATTCAGCATCCAATTGCGCCAACGAAACAGCTTCAATGCGATGAATGGCTAGGTGGTTTTGTGCTGTTAGTCCTGTAATGGCACTGCAACCTTGCACATCCAATGCTTCAAACACACGTAAATCAGCCTGAATACCTGCCCCACCACATGAGTCCGAACCTCCAATGGTCAAACAAATAGGACGCTTCTTTGAAGCTTTGTTTATGCTTTGTTCCATCGCTCAATCAACTCCACTGCCCTATGTTCAATATTTTCAGCCTCAAACAAACCGCCAATAACTGCAACCGATGTTGCACCTGCATGTTTTATCGATGCAATATTATCGATTGTAATGCCACCAATGGCACAGATATTGGCATTTGGAAACATCTGCCTTGCCTTATTTAAGCGCGGCAAGCCTAACACGGGCACTTCAGGCTTGGTGCTACTACCAAAAACAGCGCCAAAAGACACATAATCAGCACCGCTCTGCAAAGCAAGTTTGGCAAACACTGCATCAGCACGACAGGTGATGCCAATCATCATAGTATCATCAATATCATTGCGAATATTGCTTAAATCAGCAACATCATCACGTCCCAAATGCACACCGTCCGCATCCGATGCTTGTGCCAATTGAACCGAGTCATTGATGATAAAGGTTGCATTATAACGTTTTGTTAACGCTCGCAAAAGCAAAGCACGCTTTAAAGCACGTTTATAACCTGATTTTTTATCGCGAAACTGCAATGTTTGTAGACCACCCTTGAGGGCAGCTTCGGCTTTGCATAATAAAACATCGTCATCCAAATCCGCAGGTAAAATACCATAAACACCTGTAACCGTGTGTTTCATTAATCCAGAACTTTCAATAAATCAGTAAAATTCGGCAGGCTTAATACCTTATCAGCATATTCACCTGGCACATCCTGATAACCATGCTCAGCAAACGCGACAGTATGACATTTTGCAGCAAAACCAGCCTCAACATCAAAGCGTGTATCACCAGTCATCACTGTTTCTGAAGGTTTAACATCCATAGCACGACAGCATTCAATCAGCATATCTGGTGCAGGTTTTTTTGCAAAACCATCTTCAGGTGATAATGCCAAGGTCATATAATCATCCAAACCCAATGCTTTGGTGACTTTCACACGTGCTTTGGCTGGTTTAGCAGTCACAATACTCATAGGCAAACCTTTAGCTTGAATGGCATCCAAGGTTTCTTTCACACCTTCAAACATACAACCAAAATCAGCGGGGTGATCTTCATAAAAATCTGCAAAAGCATGGTACATTGCCATGGTATCTGGATGATCCATTGCTTTTTGCAATACATTTGAAGCTAGTTTTTGTGCCCCACCACCGACATGTGGTTGGGTTTCTTTAATGCTCATTTGGAAATCATAACCTAATTTTTCTAAAGCACGGTTGGCATTAGCACGAATATCAGGCAATGCATCAATCAATGTGCCATCCAAATCAAAAATAAAAGCTTTTACAGTCATAAATACCTCATTTTAGGCTTAAAATAGCCTCAATTTCTTTTAAAACATCGTTATTTTCTTCTTTTTTCTTCAATTCAATCAATTCTTCAATAAAGCCATCGATATTTTGTAATGTATGCAAGGTTGCCAGCGCCCATATCGCATGACCACGAATTAAAGGCTCAACATCATGTAAAGCCTTTAATAATAATGGTACAAACTCCATATTGCCTGAATTTCCCATCGCAATACATACGTTGCGCAAAAATGCAGCTCGCCCAGTACGTTTGACTGGTGATTTTCGAAATCGCTCTCGAAACCCTTGTTCATCCAAATGCAGCAGCATAGCAAGTTCTGGTAAGATGTTCTCCCCACGTGGAGTAAGTAAATCCGTATCGGGTGTTTCTGCTTTGTTATTCCATGGGCAAATAGCTTGGCAATCATCACAGCCATAAATACGATTGCCCATAAGTGAGCGCAGTTTATATGGAATAAATCCTTTATATTCAATAGTTAAGTATGAAATGCAAAGGTTTGCATCAACCACATAAGGCGCAACAATCGCCCTAGTTGGGCATATGTCGATACATGCTGTACAGCTTCCACAATGCTCGCTTGCAGGGCTATCAACAGGAATTTTTACACTGGTGAATAGCTCTCCCAACATCATCCATGAACCTTGTTGGCGATGAATAGTTAGTGTATGCTTACCTTGCCACCCTAAACCTGCAGATGCTGCTAATGCATGCTCTAACACGGGTGCGGTATCAACATATACCCTTTGCTCATGCTCGCCCAGAAGCACATCCCAATCACGCGCCAACGCTTTTAAATGCTTCTTCATAACATCATGATAATCCACGCCATGGGCATACGATGCAATATTTCCCTTTGTCGATGAGCTGTTGGCTTGTTCTAAGCTATAAGGCGATGGTGCATGCCGCATAGCAAGAGAGATGACTGTCTGCACATCATCCATCATACTATCAGGGTCTTTTCGACGTTCCAGCCGACTTTTTTCCGCCATCCAAGCCATATCGGCATGCATATTTAAGTCAACCCAATTATCCAAAGCTTTACGATCTTGGCTTGCTATTTTAGGCAGTGAGAAGTGGCATAAATCAAAACCATGCTGGTAAGCGCACTCGCGAATAGACTCGCGTAAATCGTTGTCTACTTTCAATCAAGCAACTCTTTTTCATATGAAAACAAGGTATCAAAAAGATTCATGCGTCATACTAGGAAACCAACTGTTTTAAATCACTTTCCTCTTTAATAACTTGTAAATAGTTTGGTTTAATGTCTCAACAGAATAAGGTTTTTGTAATATCTTTATATAGTCCAAGTTTTTTGGAATTTCT
>JAUZQR010000354.1 GCA_030950865.1 Mariprofundaceae bacterium
CGAGGGGCGATTGAGATGCTCAACCGTGATGAATTACAAGGCGTGATTGCCCATGAATTTAGTCACATATTGCATGGTGATACGCGCATCAATATGCGCATGATGGGATTATTGCATGGTATGACGTTGATTTCAGATACGGGCATGCTTTTGCTTACTGCACGTCGTTCTACACGGTATTCACGGCATCAACGCGGCACACATCCCGCCGTATTTATATTGGGTATTTTATTATTCTTGGTTGGGCTCATCGGCATGGTCTTGGCAGATTTAATCAAGCGGGCAGTCTCTCGGCAGCGTGAGTTTTTAGCAGATGCTTCGGCAGTGCAATTTACCCGTAATCCAGAAGGTATTGCCAATGCACTCAAGGTTATTGGTGGTTATAAGGCGGGTTCACAGGTGCGTCATACGGATGCTTCACCAATAGGGCATTTCTTTTTTGGCAACGCTTTGAAACGGGCTGCTGTTGGTGAGAATGCAACACGTTGGTGGGCAAGCCACCCGCCCTTATTGCAGCGAATTAAACGTATTGAACCGCGTTTTCGTGGGCAGTTAAAGATTGTTCAAGAGGCAGATAAGCAGCAACGGGTTTTGGCAGAGGCAAAGATGGGTTTTGCACAGGTTATGGGCGCGGATATTTCCCCTATAGATGCGACAGTGAACGATTATCACCAGTGGTTGGCAGCTATCGGCGAGCCAGAAAAAGAAACGCTTGTACGTGCAAACAAGAAATTGCAACGCATCCCTAGTCGTTTGCGTGATTTTGCACATGATTCTTACACTGCACGTGCAGTGTGTTATGCCTTGTTATTGGATGCGGATGATGGGCAACGGCATATTCAGATGTCGTTGCTTAAAAAGTCGGCTGATAAAAATGTATTGCGTGAAATGCTTGATATACAACGCGAAGTTATGGATTTATCGGCTGATTTACGTTTGCCATTGATTGATATGATGCTGCCAGCTTTAAAGAGTATGTCAGGGCTGCAATATCAGGCATTTGTGAAGAATATTCGTGTTTTAATACAAGCCAACCATTGCATCAGTTTGTTCGAGTATATGCTGCAACGTTTGTTGCTGCGGCATTTAAAACCAAGTTTTACGGATATAAAGCTGCAGCCAGTGAACTATCGCAAGGTGCAGAATTTGGCTGCAGAATGTGGATGTGTATTGGGCATATTAATTGGTTATGGCGCACATGTTGAACCTGAGGTTTTATTTGAAACTGTAACCACTGAACTTTTGGGTGAGGCAATGCCTTGGCCGCCAGCACGCGCGTTGCATTTGGGGCGCTTGGATGCATCGCTTAGCAAGCTTGAGTGCGCTTCACCCAGTGTGAAAAAAGCATTGCTCGCAGCTTGTATACAAGTGATTTTTGCAGATGGTTTGTTGCATGTGAAAGAGTCAGAAGCTTTGCGCGCTATTGCTGATGGCATGGATTGCCCGATTCCCATAATTTAACCGTCGTTTATTCTCATATACGCCGAAAAACCTTTCTAAATAGTGTTCATGTAGTTAAACCCTTTTTATAATCATGGGTTTGTATATAAAATGGTATGTAATTTGCTTTATTCTCGTTGTGAATAATTTTTACGGGGAATAAACTATGAATCTGCTTAATTTAAAACAATATTCTATCATGAAACGCCTGTCATTGATTGGTATCGTGGCACTATTAGGTTTGGGGGCATCATGGGCGGCACATCAATCTATGGTGGGTAACTTGGTGGATATTTCTAAGGCAGAGACGCGTGCTGGTGACTTGATGGAGACACTGGATCGCCTCGCTGGTTCGCTAAGAGAAGAGAATATAGCGATACAGGATTATGTGCTGAATAGGAAAATTGAAAAATTAGCTATGTATAAAGAGCTATCAGTCGAAAATAATAAGGCATTGTCTAACTTGGTGAAAGGTTTGTCTGTTGAAGGTGCGCGCGTAGAAGCGGTGAGTATGCAGACGATTATGGCTGATTATGACCGCCGCACACTGGTATTAAAAGCGGCTCGTCAAAAAGTTGGCTTAAACAAAGATGATGGTTTGACAGGGCAACTGCGTGACTCTGTACATACAGTCGAAAAATATCTAAAGGCTATTCACAACGATAAACTAATGGTATCGATGTTGATGTTACGCCGTCATGAAAAAGATTTTATGCTGCGTGGTTTGGAAAAATACATCACCAAACATCAACAAGAAGTAGAAAAATTTGACGCTTTGTTGTCAAGAATGGATATGTCGGCATCCAGTAAACGCAAAATTGCAGGGGCTATGGATAATTATGCCAAGAGTTTCCATGCCTATGCAATCGCGCATGCCGATATGCTTACACAGGCAAAATCCTTGGATGACCTGTTTCAAAATAAATTATATGCAAGTTATCATAAAACCGATGATTTGTTCGCTACTTATTTAACGACACTGGATGCAAGTTATGCTGATGTTTTGCTGGTCGGACCTCGCTATTACCTAGGCATTATGTTGGCTGTATTTTTACTGGTG
>JAUZQR010000355.1 GCA_030950865.1 Mariprofundaceae bacterium
AATTTATTAATGCTTCCTCCATGACGGATAATAATTCTTGTCTGAATTGCTATACTGGCATTAATAGTCGCGTATACCTCACGTGGCTCATACTTCTCTGCTAATTCAGTAAATCCCCGCATATCACTAAATAAAATAGTCATTTCTTGGTCAAATGCTAAGTCCCCAGGTATATCTGAACCGTACTTCTCAATCATTTCAACTGTTTCTGGTGGTAAGAAAGAACGCATTGGCGGAAAATTATTCACAGTTTATCCTTTTTTCTTGAAGTGTATCTGCTTTGTGCAAGCAAGTTTCATGCAAGTTTTTATCATCTGATATGAAAAGCTTGAAATACTGTTTATTACCACCAGCCTATGCACATGCTCCACATCAATACGCTACTCTTAATGATCATCACAAGTTTCTTACTGTCTTGCGGACAATCTTCAAAAGACATTCATGAAACCCGCTTTATGATGGGAACACTGGTTCGCTTCACCATTGTTCATCCTGATAAAGATATTGCTATGGTCGCTATTCGCAAAGCAGCCCAAGAAATGCAACGTATTGAAGATACATTCACTATTTACGGCAGCAAACCCAACAGCGTTAAAAAATTTAATCGACTTCCTATTCACACACCTTTTACTTTTCCAAGCGAAGTGAATGTACTTCTTGAAACATCTTTACACATCGAGCGGCAAAGCCATGGTGCTTTTAGCCCCACACTTGCTGCATTAAATAAGCTTTGGGGCTTTTCCAATACAGAGCCACCAAACACCCTTCCTTCTCAAGCATCCATTCAAAACCTTTTATCAGGCACACAAAACTGCCTTCAAAAGCAAGGTAAGCAGTGGTCACGCACCTCACCCGATTGCCAATTAGATTTTGGTGCCATCGCAAAGGGTTATGCCATTGATCGTGGTATTGACGTACTCAAAAAATATGGCATTCAACATGCCATGATTGATGCAGGCGGCGACATACGGCTTATTGGCAGGCATGGGGGAAATGATTGGCAGATTGGTATACGTGACCCACGTCACAAAGATAATATAATCGCCACGCTATCATTGCACGGGGACGTTAGTATTGTGACATCAGGTGACTACGAGCGTTATTTTATAAGCCAAGGTCAACGTTACCACCATATTCTCAACCCCAAAACAGGCTGGCCTAGTTACAGTAGCCAAAGCACCACGGTGATTACCTCTAACGCCACACTTGCAGATGCATGGAGCACTGCTTTGTTTGTATTAGGAAAGGATAGCATGAAAATAGCTGAAAAACACTCGTTACAAGCACTTATTATTGATTCAAATGGTCAGATATATCACACAAAGGGCATGCCAATAAACTTGCTCACCAAGCCATAGCTGCCTATGCTAAGGCATATCTTTTTTCAACAGGACGTATAACATGGATGTTTCAGAGTTACTTGCCTTTACCGTAAAAAATAGCGCCTCCGATTTACACCTAGCTTCTGGTGAACCGCCAATGATTCGTATTCATGGTGATATGACACGAATTAAAATGCCCGCACTCGAAGACCGTGTCGTACAAGCCATGATTTACGACATCATGAATGATACACAGCGCAAAATGTTTGAAGAACATTTAGAATTGGATTTTTCTTTTGCACTTGGTGACATTGCCCGTTTCCGTGTGAATGTGTTCAAACAAAACCGTGGCATGAGCGCAGTATTTCGGGTAATCCCCACTGAAGTATTCACTTTAGAACAATTAAAATGCCCTGACATTTTCAAAGAAATCGCCTTAATGCCACGTGGCATTTGTTTGGTGACAGGACCAACAGGCTCGGGTAAATCCACTACGCTTGCAGCCATGATGGATTATCGCAATGAAAATGAAAAAGGGCATATACTTACCATTGAAGACCCTATTGAATTTGTGCATCAATCAAAGAGCAGCTTGGTTTCTCAACGGGAAAAAGGTCCACATACCCATTCATTTGCCAATGCACTAAAAAGCTCCTTACGTGAAGACCCTGATGTTATTCTAGTCGGTGAAATGCGTGACCTTGAAACGATTAGCCTCGCATTAACGGCTGCTGAAACAGGGCATATGGTATTCGGAACATTGCATACATCATCTGCACCAAAAACCATTGACCGTATTATTGATGTATTCCCCGCTGCTGAAAAAGAAATGGTTCGAGCCATGTTGTCCGAATCACTTCGCGCTGTTATTTCACAAACATTGATGAAAACAGCCGATGGAACAGGTCGTGTTGCTGCCCATGAAATTATGTTGGGCACACCTGCGATTCGAAACCTGATTCGTGAAAATAAAATACCACAAATGGTATCCGTTATGCAAACAGGGCAACGCGAAGGCATGCAAACATTAGACATGAACCTGCAACAACTGGTTAAGAGTCGCAAAATAACCCAGCAATCCGCATTAGAAAAAGCCCAAAACAAAAAGATATTTGGTGGCTAATAATGAATAACATCGTTACTTTTCAGGAGAACACACATTATGAGTGCTAACGAACCTCAAAAGATTTCCATCCGACAGTTGTTGATGGTGATGGTAAAACAAGATGCATCTGATTTGTATATCACATCAGGTATGCCGCCATCGTATCGTATTAATGGGCCTATTATTCCCTTAAAACAAGACCCTCTAAACTCAGTTCAAACTGAACAATTGGCAAATTCTACCATGAGCGAAAAACAACGTGCCGCTTTTGCCTCCGATATGGAGATGAACCTAGCTCTTTCATATGAAGGCATGGGACGTTTCCGTGTTAATATATTTCGACAACGTGGTGATATAGGTATGGTTATTCGTAAGATAACCACAGAAGTACCCACCATTGATGAGCTTAGTTTACCTGATGTATTCAAAGAGATTGTGATGAGTAAACGCGGTTTGGTCATTATGGTCGGCGCAACCAGTTCGGGTAAATCAACATCACTGGCAGCCATGGTTGACCATCGTAATCGTAATCAAGCTGGCCATATCATCACCATTGAAGACCCTATTGAGTTTGTACATCAACACAGAAAAAGTGTCATTACCCAACGTGAAGTAGGCACAGACACAG
>JAUZQR010000356.1 GCA_030950865.1 Mariprofundaceae bacterium
GTAACTTAAGCTAACTCGTACGAATTGGTGGCAAAAAACGTGAAATAATCATCGTAAACAATAACACTGTGACACCTAAAACCCACATAATATTCACTGCACTTGCACCTGAAGCAATCGCCCATGTATACGCAAGCGTGAGCGTTAACATCGCTATATTTTCAAAGAAATGTTGCACTGCCACAGCATGCCCACTACCCACAGAGCGATGCCCTATATCTTGCAAAACTGAATTGATTGGCACTACAAACAAGCCTCCGCAAACACCAGCCACAAACAATACAAAGCGTGCCATCCAAACATCTGTTACGAAAACCAAACACAATACACTAAGACCCAAGCCATAGGCTGCCAAACGCGCTCGGCGCAAGTGCAGCATTGGAATCAAGCGCGGTGCAAGCAATGCCCCCACAGCAATACCAAGCGCAATAAATAGGGTTAGTAGTGAGATATCTGTACTCGTTGAAAGCATTAACACCACAGGAGCCCAAGCAATAATCACCAAACGTAAAATCACCGCCGCAGCCCAAAACAGGCTCACACCCAAGGTTGCAAATCTAGCCCTTGGTGTGGTTAAAAGTGTTTGAATGGTATCACGGAAGCTTGACCAAACACCATCATCTACACCTTTTTTATCATGTGCGGCAGGCAAGGCATGCATCCATTTCGCCACCATCGCGGAAATAAAATAAATCACAACCACACAAGCAAGTGCACCAACAATCGAATGATCTGCTACTGCCGCCCCCAATACCATGCCGAGTAAAATTGCCACAATAGTCGAGCCTTCGACCCAGCTATTGGCTTTCATCAAAGCATCATCACCCTTCACCAACTCTGGCAACACACCATATTTCGCAGGGCTATACATGGCTGCCCCCATGCCTACGATGGCATACGCAAACAACGGCTGTACACCGATTAACATCAAGCCTGCTCCCGATGCTTTGAGAAGGTTCGCAAGCATCAATACTTGTGGTTTGGAGCGCGTGTCTGCAAATACACCTACCCAAGGTGCTAACACAACACATGCCACCAAAAAACAGCCTTGCAAGGCAGACACATACCAGTCGCCCTGCAATGCACCTTGCATCACCATCGCCACAGCCACAAATAAAATTGCATTATCTGCCAAGGCGGTCAAAAATTGTGCGCACAATAATTTTTTAACTTCACCGTATGTATTTTGAGGTTTATCTAATCGCTGTGCAGCGTTACTCATGCATCGCCTTTTTTCATCATCTCTGCCAATAAAGCTTGTGCTGCTGGATAATGGGTTTTACCTGTCCCTAAAAGTGGGATTTCATCCACATACACATATTGGCGTGGCACATGTAATTCATTGATACTTTGCTCTTTTGCACACATCTGAAATGGCTTACGCTCTGCCTCTTTGAATGTACTCATCAATACTATCTGCTCACCTTTATGGGCATCGCTCACCGCCAATGCGACATGCATATAATCAGGCCAACATAAACTTGCTAATTCTTCCACAGCCGTTAATGAAATCATTTCCCCTGCAAGCTTGGCAAAACGCTTCAAGCGCCCTTCGATATGCACAAAGCTATCATCATCAACACGTACAATATCGCCTGTATCATACCACCCATCAACAGGCGCTTGCAGCACCCCAGGTTCATCATGCAACAAATAACCAGCCATCACATTGGGCGCTTTCACCCACAAGCGTCCGCCCTTTTTGATACCAGAAACCTCTTCTAATTTATAACGTATACCTGGCAAAAAATAACCCACACTTCCGACTTTAAAATGCATCGGTGTATTGGCTGCAATCACAGGGCTGGCTTCTGTCGCACCATAACCTTCAAAAATTCGCAGCCCAAATTTCTCCATCCATAATTGGCGCGTTTCATCTTGAAGCTTCTCCGCACCAGCCACCACATAACGCAAGGAATAAAAATCATAGGGATGTGCATGTTTGGCATAACCTGCAAGAAACACATTGGTACCAAACAACAAGGTCGCATTCACATCATAAACCACTTCGGGAATCACACGGTAATGTAGGGGCGAAGGATATAAAAACACCTTCATCCCCATCACTAATGGCAACCAAACACCACCTGTCATACCAAATGAATGAAAGACTGGTAGGGCATTAAAACACACATCACGACTTGTAAAATCAAAACGCGATGCCAATTGCGCTACATTGGCTAGAATATTCGCATGTGATAACACCACACCCTTAGGCAACCCTTCTGAACCCGATGTAAAAAGCACCAATGCCTCATCATCCGAACTCACATGTTTCAACCGTCTTCTGATACTTCGTTCAGGTTTACGTGCTGCCAACAATGCAGATATTTTACCTAACAAGGTTACTTTTTCACGAATATCTTCCAAATAAATGATATTTGCATGTTTTTCTAAATTTTCACATAACTCTTCTAAGTTCGCTTTCTCAATAAAAGCCCGTGATGTAATCACTGTTTGAATCACCGCCGTTTCAAGTGCTGCGATAGCTGCTTTTACTCCCATGGTATAATTCAACATGGCTGGCACAATGCCACGCGACTGCAAACCCAAGATAGTGACCACACAGGCGGAAACATTGGGCAATAACACCCCTACACGCTCCCCCTGTTTGGCTTCATGACGAAAAAGGTTACCCAATAAAAAACTGCGTAAAATTAATTGTTTATAATCAAGCGGTGTACGCTCCAAATCTTCCAATATAAGATGATCATTGCCATGAATATAAGCAGCTTCTGTGATGGCATCCCATATACGGCGCTGATAATTACTACTTTGGAAAACCATTTCAGCCATAATTTCAGATAAAACACGCCCCGCTTCATTGCGGCGCTCACGCCCACTTAATGATGTAGGAAAATCAAAATGATGGGCAGGTAAAATAGTAAGTTTAATGGTTGGAAACCAGCGCAAACGCACTTGCCCGCGCAAACGAGAGAATGGTGTATATTGTGCGCCATCAATACGAATCGGCAAAATATCGGCATCGGCTTTATCAGCCACCATACCAGGGCCAGGATAAACCTTCATTAAAGAACCTGTGGAAGTAATCCGTCCTTCAGGAAAAATCACTACCTTATGCCCTTCTTTCACATGTTTAATCAAGCTTTTCATCGCCATGGGATCGCCATGATCCACAGCAAAAAGACTTGTCCAACGCTTTAAAGGGCGCATCCACCATTTATTGTAATAACTACTATGAATGGCATAACCAATATCTTCAGGCAAAAATACAGACAACAAAATCGCATCAAGAAAAGATGTATGATTGGCAACAATCAATGCTCGATCACCCACAGCATGCAAATGTTCCATGCCTTTAAGCTCAACGTTATACATTAAGCGTAATAGCCCTCGCAATAATCCAAAAACCAACCCTCTTATCATCCATCGTCTCCATCACTAAGTTTTATAAAAACACGGCTATGCCCGCGCAATTCAACAACAACCAAGTGCCCACTACGTATGATGGCTGATTTTTGCCTGATAAGCTAATTTCTGACATACTGCCAGCATGACTATTCAATTATCGAACCGCCTTTCCAAAGTAAAACCATCTGCAACCCTTGCCATCACAGCCAAAGCCGCTGAATTACGAGCATCGGGCAAAAATATCATCAGCCTTTCCTTAGGCGAGCCTGATTTTGATACGCCAAAAGCTGCTGCTAATGCTGGCATC
>JAUZQR010000357.1 GCA_030950865.1 Mariprofundaceae bacterium
AATATCTGAGCGATTTTGCAGCATCAAGTTTACGCTTACGGTCAGCAAAAATAGCTTGATCGCGCCCTTCAAGCTTATTTCTTGGTGAGATATACCTAATCGCGCTGTGAAGCCGTATATTGTTGTAATTATCCATAAATATTCCAGTAACACGCAGGGCATCCTCTATTGATAATGGTGTTTTGGGTCGAATGCACTCGCGCTTTAGAGTGGCATGGAACCGCTCCAGCTTACCGTTACTTTGCGGGTAAAACGGTGAGGTGCGAACATGGGTCATCCCACATAGTTTGATGTATGATTTGAAGTCAGATGCGATGAATTGAGGTCCATTATCCGAGATGATCCGAGGGGTAGTATTAGGGAACTTTTCGCGTGCTCGCTGAATGATTATTTCGATCTCTGGCTCTGTCATCGACTCTCGGATTTCCCAATGCACAATATAGCGGCTATATCCATCCAACACGCCACAAAAATAGTAGAATGTGCCGCATATATTGATGTAAGACACATCGATATGCCAATGGTGATGGGGTGCCGAAGGTTGATGAAATCCTGTGCCTTTTTTGGATTTCTTTCGGTTCCATTTACGCAGCAACTCGGCACACTTCAGCACCCGATAAACAGATGATGGGCTGACAGCAACGATGTTGGCATCAAGCATCATAAAGGTCACCCTACGATAACCATCTTCTTGATGCTCAAGGTAAAAGGCGATAATCGCCTGCTTCTCCCATTCATTCAGCCAAAAACTCCTTGGTATCAATCCATTATGGTTGTTGCCCTGACCATAGCGTTTGTGCCACTCATGATATTTACCACGACCAATTCCTAACCAGCCAATGAACCGAGCCAATGGTAACCCAGTCAAATTAGTATAATATGATATATAATCAATAACTTTATCGCGAATATCATGAGGGACCCATCTGCCCATTAGTGGACCCCACTCGTTTTTTTTAGCGCAAGATGCTCCTCCATGATCTCGGCAATTACTTCATCCTTTCTCTTGATCTTTTCACTCAATATATCAATCTGATGGGTCAACTGCTTTTCTTTGGATGCAAGCTTGCCCTGGGTGAAAATAGGAGCACCCTGTTCAAACAAGGTTTTTTGCCATCTATAAAACATGGATGGCGTAACCCCATGCTTATCGCACACCCCAGAAATGGGAATTTGCTCCACCAAATGCTCGCGCAACGCAAACATTTTGTCCTCTCCACTGAACTGTTTTCTCTTCTTCGACATAACGGACTCCTATAGCATGATTGTGGCTTAGACAAACATACCAAATGTCCGATTCCATCTGAAGCAAAACACAGCCCACGGCGAGGGTAGTTTAAATATTGATATTTTTCAATTTGCGTAGTTCATCATTCTTATTGAGAAACCATTGCTGGGCTTTTTGAATCACACTTACTGGGCTTTTTGCAAGAACAAGTGGGCTTTTTCATAAGAATACACATGCTGCCCTTTAGACAAGCGGCTTAACGCTTGCGCCAAAAGGAATCCAATATTTCAGCCAGCCTTTCGTACGCGCCAATACGATAATTAAGCCCACTTAAATAGTGCCAACTTAAAATTAAAACTGGATATCCTTTTAGTTGAACGATGGAGCATGCTACGTTTCGCTTCCCATAATTTACTTCTATGACTTTCGCTCCCATCTTTATGTAGTGACTTTTGACTTCTTGAACTGAGTCATCTGAATGTTTTGATAAAAT
>JAUZQR010000358.1 GCA_030950865.1 Mariprofundaceae bacterium
CGCTCTGCCAGTAAATCTTTCTCTACAGCTTCAAGCTCAAGCAACGCAGCTTGCCATATTGCATGGTCTTTTTGCTGCTTTTCCAACATATAACGTGCCATAAACTTTCGGTGCGGTACTTCTGTTACCTTCACACCAGCCAATATATCCAACCAACTGGGCTGCCTATTGGCTCTACGCCATGCTGCATCCGCCTCGCTCTGCATGCGTTCTTGTAGCTGCTCTATTTGTTTTTTTAATATTTTGCGTTTTTTAACAAGTTTTTGAACTTTATTATCGGCGACTTGCCATTGTTTGCTCGCTAAACCAAGTGCTTTGCGAGCCGCAAGCAATGCAACATCAAGCTTACGCAAATCTTTACCCAATGAGCCCAACTTGAGCTCAAGCGATTTTCGCACTTCAGCCAAACGCACACGTTCTTGTCGAACATTATCAATTTCAGATTGAATATCGCGCTTTGCCCAAGCAGGATTACTACTTAACAACGCCCCCAACAAAGCATAGATAAAAAAATATCGTTTATTCACGGTGGTAAGGGTGTCCCTGCATAATTGACCATGCCCGATACAGCTGCTCTGCCACCATCACCCGCGCCAATTGATGCGGCAGTGTCAACATCGAAAGCCCCCATATTCGCCTCGCTTTAGAACGCACGGTATCGGATACACCTGCGGCTCCACCAATGACAAAATCTTGCTCTGCATTGCCTGTCAACTGCTGCAAATATGCCGCCCACTGGGTGCTTGGCAATTGTTTTCCACGCTCATCAAATAGAATAAAGTTGGGCTTAGCAGCCTTTAAAATATGCTTTTCTTCTTCTTGTTTACGCTGTGCCAATTGCTTGCTTTTGCCTTCTGGTAATTCAATCACTTGCAAAGAACACGCACCCGACAAACGTTTGCGAAAACGCGCCTCATACTCCGCCAGTTCGGGCACGATACGCCCAACGACCAAAAGCCTTAGCTTCATGTTTTAGTCGTAGAATCCAAAGCTGACTCGCCACCTTCTGGGCGTGCCCATAGGCGTTCCAATTGAAAGCTAGCACGCGTATCTGGTAAAAATAAATGCACCACTACATCACCCAAATCTACCAACAACCACTCCATAGCTTCCAAGCCTTCAATTTTAGCAGGCAGACCATTGGCATGTGCCACACCTGCAACACCTTGGGCAATCGCCTTTAATTGGCGGTCTGTACGGCCTGTTGCCAATACAAAACGATCTGCAAATGCACATTTGCCCTGCACATCCATAACCACAACATCTTGGGCTTTTTTATCTTCGATTGCTTCAACCACAGCATCTGTCATAGCCTGTAGTGCTTTATCTTCGCTCATTCATTCTCTCCGTTCCTGCTTTTATCTTTATAAGCAGATTGAATCTCATCGGCAATACATACATCCAACACTGTGGATACATCTTTGCCTGTCAAAATATCTTCTCGAACTTGGGTCGCAGAAATCATAGGCAATTCAGATTGTCCCCAATACACCTGCCCTGCTTGCAGGCTGGATAAGCATGTCACCTGTTCCCAGCCCTCATGCATATCTACAGATTCTCCATGACGTGGAAATACTGCCATATTACACCACTGCATATGTTCAGGGTAATCAATCCATGAAGGCAAACCCAACCAAGCATCCATGCCCATCAGCCATATTGGCACATTAGACAAGTCTTTTCCTAAACGATGCATTAACTCAATGCTAGGCATAGGTTCTGCTGATTTCACTTCCCAATCAAAAACCTCTACACCTTCCATGCCAGCGAACATTCTTTCCACCCAAGACAAACGTTGCTTGGCAGAAACACCTACGGTTAAACTTCTATGCACAGGGTGGTCGCCTACAGGTATCACCCACACACCATCGAGTTCCAACTCAACAATTGCAGCCTCAACCAAAGCTTTATGCCCAAGATGTGGCGGGTCAAAACTGCCGCCAAACACACCAATTCGTGTCATAAGAACTTAGCTTCTCACCTCACCATGCCCCAAAACAATCCATTTCTGGGTCGTTAAGCCTTCCAAACCAACAGGTCCACGCACATGCAATCTATCTGTTGAAATACCAATTTCTGCACCCAAACCATATTCAAAACCATCAGCAAAACGTGTACTGGCATTCCACATCACCGAAGATGAATCGACTTCACGTAAAAAGCTCTGACCAACCGCATAGTCTTCTGTCACAATGGTTTCTGTATGCGCTGAACTATATTGCTCAATATGTGCAATTGCCTGTTTCACATCATCTACCACACGAATGGATAATACGGGCGCTAGATATTCTGTGGCCCAATCCTCATCAGTCGCTGCAATCACTTGGCTATGAATGGTTTGTGTTTTAGCACAACCGCGCACCTCAACTTTTTTTACAAGGAACTGGTCAATCATTTCAGGCAGGCAATCCACAGCATCTTGATGAACCAAAAGCGTCTCCATAGCATTGCATACACCATAACGGTGTGTTTTTGCATTCAATGCAATCGCTACAGCCATGTTCCTATCTGCAGTTTTATCAATATATACATGGCAAATACCATCCAAATGCTTAATCACGGGAACTTTCGCATCCGCAGATACACGTGCCACCAACGATTTTCCACCACGTGGAATAATCACATCAACATAATCTTCTGCTGCCAGTAATGCGCCCACCAGAGCACGGTCTGTCTGATCAATCAATTGCACTGCATCCTCTGGCACACCTGCCTCTTGCAAAGCACGACGCAAAACCACTGCAATCGCTCGATTGGAATGAATCGCTTCAGAGCCACCGCGTAAAATGGCTGCATTACCAGATTTTAAACACAAAGCCGCTGCATCCGCAGTCACATTAGGGCGTGACTCATAAATAATACCAATCACACCCAATGGCACACGCATATGCCCAACCTGAATGCCCGATGGACGATATACCAAGTCGGAAATCGCTCCCACAGGGTCAGGCAATGTAGCAATTTCTTCCAAACCCTGCGCCATAGACTCCACACGTTCAGGGTTAAGTGCCAAGCGGTCTTTCAATGCGGCTTCAAGGTTATTTTCATCGGCAGCTTTCATATCCAAAGCATTGGCTGCCAACACATCTGACATGTCAGAGCGCAATAATGCGGCTGCAATTTTTAAAGCTTCATCCTTGGCACGCGTTTCAATCATACGCATTTTACGCGATGCCGCTTTTGCCTTTACACCCAATGCTTTAATCACTTGCTTTGCATCACTCATGACTTACCTCTTACCTTTTAATACCAAATTATCACGGTGAATCACCGATGTGAAATCTTTGTAACCCAATGTCTTTGCCATATCCTGACTAGAAAGCCCTTGAACACGCTTTAAATCATCTGAATTATAGTTGCATAACCCACGTGCAATCACCACGCCATCCGCAACAACATCCACACACTCACCTTTATCAAAATTGCCTCGCACATCTGTCATACCAATAGGTAGTAAACTTGCGCCTTTATGTACAATTACCTGCGCAGCTCCAGCATCCACATGCACTTGACCTGC
>JAUZQR010000359.1 GCA_030950865.1 Mariprofundaceae bacterium
TTGCCTGTATTGGCAACAGCATGTGGTGTAGGAGAGCAAACAGCAGAGGGTTATGAAAATGCGCCCATTCAGCATGCTTATCAGCATTGGCAGCAAGGGAAAAACTCGCCAATTCCATTTATCATGCTGGATGTGAGAACTGCTGATGAATATGCCGAAGGTCACATCAAAGGTGCTATATTGATTCCTGTACAAGTATTAGAAACACGTTTGGCAGAAGTACCCAAAAACAAGCAAGTTTATGTGTATTGCCATTCAGGGACTCGTTCAGCGCGAGCTGCAACAATGTTGGCAAAGCATGGTTTTACCAATATTGAAAACGTGGTGGGTGGTATTGAAGCCTGGAAGGGTGCTGGTTATCCAGTGGTGAAATAATGAAACAGATCAGTGTGAATGCACTTTATCCTAAATGGTTAATCGCTAAAGAAAAAAGCAAGCCTTGCACGGTGATTGATGTGCGTGAAGTCGAAGAATATGTGCAAGCACATGTGCCGAATGCAAAGTTGATTTCATTGCATACTGTAGCTGCGCGTAGTGATGAGTTTCCCAAGGAAGGCGCGGTGTATGTGGTTTGTCGCTCTGGCATGCGTTCATCGCAAGCTATTGAATTTTTAGAGCAAAATTATGGACATCAGAATTTGGTGAATGTCACAGGTGGTACGATGGCGTGGATTGAGGGAAATTATCCTATAGAGCAAGCATTATGAGTTGGTTAGCTAAATTTCCAGAGTTGAAAGATGTTGAGGATAAACAATTGTATGCAGAGCTTGCTGGACAGAAAGTATTGCATGCACCCAAAGGTCACCAGTTGTTTCGAGAAGGAGATGCATGTAAGGGTTATGTGCTGGTGATTTCGGGCTCAATACGGGTTTATAAAATAGATGAAGAAGGACGTGAAATTTTATTGTACCGCGTGGGCGAAGCCCAAAGCTGCATGCTTACCACAACATGTTTGCTTGGTTTGCAGCATTACCCTGCTGAAGGCGTAGCTGAAAGTGATGTGGATCTAATCGTGTTATCACCGAAGTTGTTTGAGCGTCTTTTGCTGGGCTCAAATAGTTTCAGACGTTATGCAATGGCATATATTGGTGAACGTATTTGTGATATGATGATGTTGATTGAGGATGTGGCTTTTGGACGTATGGATCAACGTGTAGCTCGGATATTGTTAAAGCGTGCTGAAAAAGAAGGTGATGTATTGACTTGCACCCACCAAGAATTGGCTTTTGAGTTAGGCACAGCGAGAGAAGTGGTGAGCCGTATGTTAAAGAGCTTTGAACGTCGTGCTTGGGTTGAATTAAACCGTGGAACAATTGTTTTGTTAGAGCGCTCCTTATTGGGACAAATGAGTCATGAGTAAGTAGTGTGACTTTGTCACAGACGGGCAGGATACAATATATTATTATTCACTAATACAGTGATGTATAGGAGGCTTGATATGAAAGCAAATCTTGGTGGTTTGGATAGAATAGTACGTGTAGTTGCTGGTCTTGCATTATTATTAGCTGGTTTTATGGCTGGTATTGCAGAGCCTTGGAATTATGTCGCTATGGGCGCAGGCGCGGTGTTTGTATTGACTTCAAGCATTAGTTTTTGCCCATTGTATGCGATTTTTGGCATCAATTCTTGCCCTACGAAATAATTCATAAATTGAATTTATTGGGACAAATTTCCCTAAAACCAGTTATTTAGACTGGTATTACAAGGGTTTTATCCCTATAAAGAGAGAGAATATATGGCACATGTAGCAATTATTGGCGCGGGCATTGGTGGCATGCCCGCAGCCTATGAAATGAAGGCAGAGTTACAAAAACTGGGTGGTGAACATGAAGTCACAGTGATTTCTAATGTGGATTACTTTCACTTTACCCCATCAAATCCATGGGTAGCCGTAGGTTGGCGCGATAAGGAACAGATAAGTTTTGAATGTTCACCATATTTGAATAAAAAAGGCATTAACTTTTTATCGTGTGGTGTGGATGAAATTTTGGCTGATGAGAGCCGTTTGCGTTTGGGTAATGGGCAGCACTTGGATTATGATTATCTTATTGTGGCAACAGGTCCTCGCTTGGCATTTGAGCTTATACCAGGCATGGGTCCAGAGGCACATACGCATTCAATCTGTCATGTGGACCATGCAGTTAAGGCTCATGAGGCATTTGAAGATTTTTGTAAAGAACCTGGGCCTATTGTTGTTGGCGCTGTGCAAGGCGTATCGTGTTATGGCCCTGCGTATGAATATGCTTG
>JAUZQR010000036.1 GCA_030950865.1 Mariprofundaceae bacterium
ATCAATATCAAAATAAAGGCATGTCACCTGCGTATCTTTGCCAAACCATTGCGATAACGGCTGATGACTATGCGGCTGAAAGAAGCGTCTGTTATGCGCACCCGTCAAAGAGTCTGTAACCGATAAGCGTGCCAAACGCTCACGCACAATGGCATTTTCAAGTGTTAGCCCAATAATTTGTGTTAAATGCTGTAAAAAATCACCACTTTGATCTGGTGCAAAACGTCCGCTATCCAATGAACCCAATGCCAACACCCCAAAAGGTCGCGACAAATCTCCTAACACCAAAAGCGCCAAGGATGACAAATGACTATCTCGCTCCTCAAGCCACGGAAAATCACGTTTTTTATCAAGCCTGAGCAGCCAGACATGGCGGGATGTCAAACCGATTTTCTCAATTTCGCCTTTTTCTACCCATACCAAATCTTGCTCTGATAAACCTGAAAGCTGGCATTGCCCCATAAAGCTGGAACGATCAAACCACAAACGCACCATATCCAAATCAAAGTTTGAGCGCAGACTGCGTAATAATGTAAAACACAAATCTTCCGCATCGGTTGCAGCCAACACCTGCGATTCAAGGTCAAACAACTTACTAAAAAGCACATCATTTTCTTGCAGGCGTTGCATCATCTCTGCGACGTATTGTTTTAAATCGTGATTTTCATCCAATAATTTCTGCGTTCGACGTGCCGTAAAATCATCTTCAACATGACCTTTATCTTTTTCACTCATGGTTTCACACTCTCTTCAATCAGAATGCGCCATGGCGATTGAGCGTCCAAACGCGCCAAATACAAACGTTTCCGACTCGAATCCTGATAGTTGTTGGAACGGTAATCTTGATTAAATTCAGCCACAACCACTTCACCTTCTGCCCAACGATTGCTATCACGAATAAGCGTTAAATTTGAAATCCCCACATGAACAAATGATTTATTGGCATTCACACGTTGTTTGTAACGCTTCCATGCTGCTAAATCACGTTTACCTGAGCGAAACTTCTCATCATAAAACTTTAAATATGATGATGTATCCAATGCCGACCAGTCTTTACGCCAAGCCTCCAGCGTTTGCTCTACAGAAGCTTGTAATGCTTGACGTTTCTCATCATCACCAAACTCAAAGTTTTCACCTACAATCACCCAACTCTTGCCCAGCTCCACATATTTAGACATTGCCAATAAACGTGGGTTTGGCAATGCGAAACACCCCTTTGTATCACGTGGAGGTCGCCGTCCAACACCTTCTGCATAGCCGTGCATCCATATGCCATAACCATTTTTATGGTGTAAAACATCCAACTCATTCGGGTAATCAATCGGGAAGGCTACAGGTCCATAACGCGATTCAAGGCTCTTGCCCTGCAAACGTTTTACAAAGCGATAAACACCATTGGGTGTACGTGCATCACCACTTGCCTGCTTATCCCCCAATTGTGCGCCAGTCACAATATATTCATCTGCCACACGCACCAGTACACCATTCGCATTGCGTGCATACACAAACATCCGTGAACGCGCTTTATCGACAAGGAATATACTGTAAACCCCTTTGTCCACCTGTAAAATATCCAAAGGCATGCCCGAAATAGCACCCAAACGATCTAAAAAAGCATTCAAACGCACATCTGCTTCACGCAGACCTTGCGATAAATTCGCATCTTTCAAATATTGCATTTTCCCTTGCGTTTTACCTTGGATTTGTTTGGCATATTCACCTGCATCCACCACAGCCAACAGTGCGGAACGCCGATAAGCTTCCGCCTCCAACATATCTATCAATGGGTCATTACTTTTTGATTTATTCGTATACGAGTGCAACACATCTAAAGCTTGTTCTGGCTCCCCTGCCTGCAAAGCCAAGGTAGCTTTTAACAGTGAAATATCCGCATGTGCAAGTGATGTAACTGCTGGGTCTGTGCCCGCCTGTAAAGCTTGCAAAGCACGCTCTCTCGATATGGCATCAAGCTCCGCAGCCTGCAAAACTGGCGTAAGCATGATACTTACCCACAAGCCGCACAGTATTATATACCTCATCAAGAAAGCGATGCCTCACGCACAATTTTCCAGCCTTTCTGGCGTTTCTCTAACTTCAATACCTTTACATCATCACCATTATAACTATTTGAATGAAACGCCTGATTAAAGCGTATGCGCGCCGCATTTCCATCTTCAGAAAGTTCAACTTTGATGTCGCTTAAATCCACTTTAATATAAGATTTATTAGCAATCACCCGCTTTTTATACGCTTTCCATACTTCCAAAGAAGCATATTTACCTGTCGGAATATAATCGCTCGCATACGCAGAAAAATAAGTTTCCAAGTCTTGGGCTTGCCAAGCAGCGCGCCAAACTTCCAGACTTGCTAGAACAGCTTCGGCTTCATTCGCTTTATTTGTATTCTCAATAATACCAATATTAGCAACTTTCTTATCGCTCAGCTGTTCAGATTGCTTGCTTTTAGCAATCTTAGACACAGCCTTGCTCTGCTCTTTTACAGACACAGTGTTAGACACAACTTCTTCGCTTGGCACAGTATGCTCGATAACCGTTGACACTGCTTTTTTAAACTTTTCTGTCTGCACCGCATGAGTAACATCTTCTTTAGCGCGGCGGGTCTCGCGAACCTGTAATAGACGAACATAACGTTGTTTTAGTGCTGGGTTATCATTTTTCACCAAAGATTTTTTATAATATTGCAATGCCAACTTAACATATAAGTCAGCGATATTTTCTTCCGCAATCGCATAACCAGGGTGTTTCTGTAACGATTGCTCCAGCTCACTAACAGCCGCTTTAACATCACCCAAAATACCAGCAAAGA
>JAUZQR010000360.1 GCA_030950865.1 Mariprofundaceae bacterium
ATTATGGTTTACTCACAGCTTGAATCTTTGGTGATGCCATCCCAATCAATCCAGATATCTGAAAGCGGGGGAATCCCATCGATACAACTCTTCATGACGCGGACAAGGTTAGAGTAATAGGGAATGATCGTGCCAATCTGACACCAGTGCCAACAACATGTCCTGTGTGTAATGCAGCCGTAGAACAAGAAGATGGTGAGGCTGCGATTCGTTGCACAGGCGGTTTGTCGTGTTCGGCTCAACTTAAAGAGCGCATTAAACATTTTGTGTCGCGTGATGGCTTTGATATTGAAGGTTTTGGAAGCAAGCTTGCAGAAAGCTTGGTGGATAAAGGTTTAGTCAAAAGTATTGCCGATGTGTTTAACCTTGATTTTGATGAGTTAAACACATGGGAAGGTATGGGTGAAAAGAAAATAACCAACCTGAAAGATGGTATAAAAAGCAGGAAACAGGTTGCTTTGGCACGTTTTATTTATGCTTTAGGTATTCGCCACGTGGGGCAAGCTACAGCAACATCTTTAGCGCAACATTTTAAAACACTAGAAGCGGTGCAGAAAGCCAGTGAAGAAGATTTGATTGAAATTAATGATGTGGGTAAGGAAGTGACTGCATCATTGACACATTTTTTTACAGAAGAACATAACCAACAAGTTTTACAGCAAATGTTTACATATGGCGTAGAGGTGTTGAGTGATGAAACACCTGAAGTCGATGGTAATCATCCGCTTACGGGTAAAATTGTGGTGATTACAGGTTCATTTTCGAATATTAAGCGCAACCAAGCCAAAATATTATTGCAGCAATTGGGTGCCAAAGTGGCAAGTGCCGTGTCTAAAAATACAGATATGTTGATTGCGGGTGAAAAAGCAGGTTCAAAACTCAAAAAAGCGGAAGAACTTGGTGTGCAAGTGGTGGATGAAACGCAACTTTTGGTATGGTTAGAATGATCTGAAAACTATATTGACGCAGCATAGTTAAAACCTTATCGTGCCGAGCATATTGGGGAATCGTCTAGCGGCAGGACTGCGGACTCTGACTCCGCCAACCGTGGTTCGAATCCACGTTCCCCAGCCAATTTAGACCCGCTTAATAAGCGGGTCTTTTACATTGTGGATGAGAATTTATTCGACAAACTGGCAGGATAGCCAGTTTGAGCACTGCTTTAGCAGTGACCCGTAGGGCGAAAGGCATGGATGCCTTGAGTAATCCACGTTCCCCAGCCAATCCGCAATTTTCAAAAGCATTCATCAAGTACAAGAGCATGTAACCAAATGGTTATGGACGTACAACAATGACAGATATAATATGGTCACCGGCGGTATAACT
>JAUZQR010000361.1 GCA_030950865.1 Mariprofundaceae bacterium
ATTGTAGCCATGATGGAAGTGAGGCGCATACATCGGGATCCTGATGACTCATGAAAACATGAGATATGTCAAAGGGTGATATTTTTTGACTGACTTTATCAAAAGTAGCTTGAAAATGGGAAAGTCCACCTGGCTCAAAAATATAAGCTTCACCACAATCAATCATCAAGTAAGTATTGCATTCAATTTCTTCAGGCTCTGCCACACTGCCTATCCAATAGATGCTATGGGAATCAGATTCATAGAGAGGGATGATATCATCGACACTTAACGAGCGATTATCAATTGTTTTTAATAGACCTTGAGACATAAAAATATCCTCAATAACATGGTTTAACGACGCTTACGGATTATTGCATAGGATATATTAAAATTCCACATTTTCTATTGGAAAGTAGCCTAGGAAGTGCAAAGTTACTTTAAGGGGGTTGTGTGTTTTTTCTGAATGTAAATCCATTCGGGTGGTGAAAACTTGGTATTTTGTGGAATAGTAATGTTTATATTAAAATTATTAGGCAAATTATTTGCCCATGTTTTTACTGCTTCGCACTCCTCGCGCCCACCGTCATGCCCTGTGTAAGCTAGAATAGAGAGTACGCCGCCATCTTTGAGAAGAGATATGGATGCATTGAGTGCAGGTAAGGTGGTGTCTGAGCAAGTCGTGATATTTTTATTGGCGTTTGGTAAATAGCCGAGATTAAATGTGATGGCTTTCACCTTACCATGTAATGCCAAAGGGATATATTCGAGCATGTGCTCATGTCCTGTATTGATCCATGTGATAGGTGTTTGGATATGGTGTTTTTGTAGGTGTGATTGTGCTGATCTTAGGGCTTGTTGCTGTACATCAAATGTGAATATCTCACCCATCCTTCCAATGCATTGTGCTAAAAATAAAGTGTCATGCCCATTGCCTGTGGTGGCATCAATAGCGATGTCACCAGACTGCAAAACCTTTTCAATATATTGATGAACCTGCTCGGTTAAACGCATGCAAACCTCTTAATATCTGCATGACCTGGTAAAGCGGTTCCGTGGATAAGGTGCCCACACATGGACTTACTATACCATGGAATAAGCAAAGAACCTTTAGAGCCAAAGCCATTAAATATAGCGATATTTTTATGTTTGGGATGCATGCCTAGAAAAGGTTGTTTGTCCAAAGTATTGGGGCGGATGCCTGCTTGATGGTTGGTAAGTGTAATATTTTGTTGTTCGATAGGCATGCTTTTTAATGCTGTTAAAAGCTCTTTTTTACCTTCTTCAGTTGTTTGTTCATCATTTGTATTGCTTTGGTAGGTTGCACCGATTTTGAAGTTACCATCGTTTAAGGGTAATAACCATTTACCTTGGTTAATAATGTGCTCTGGGAGCTTATTTGGTGTGGATAAATGTAAAATTTCTCCTTTTGCAGGCTGAAATGGTAAAAATGAGAAGAATTTATTATTTATCTCTCGCCAACCCTGACAAAATACCACTGTTGAGGCGGTGATATGCTTCCATTGCAGATGGTATTGAGCGCTTTGATGGACTTGAATATCATGCTGTTGTGCATCGCCTTCAGTAAGGCAATTATACTGTTGGAAATAACCGTGCAGCGCATCAAGTAGGGCGTTGGTGTCTAGGTACCCCGTTTGAGACTGCTTGATAACATCTGGGCTGCTTGGTATTTCGCAGATATAATGTTGATACGCTGAATCAAGCTGACGCTTTTTCCATGCAAGTTTGGCTTTATCATGTTGCAAGCTGCGAAGCATGTCTTTCTCAAAAAAGAATTGTGTGTGAAACTGCTCCTCCAATTGTTGATAAAGTGCGTGTGCTGCGGGCAATAGAACCTCGATATTTTCTTGTAAGACCAAGCGTTGTCCTGTGACGGGATTGATAAGGCCAGCGGCTACGCGTGAGGCGGATGTGAGTTTGGGGTTGTGGAGTATATGCACACTCTTTCCAGCTTGTATCAGTCGCCAAGCCAGTAAACTGCCAGCCAAACCAGCCCCAATGATTAGCACGTCTGTGCGCAATGTTTGTGTCATCTTGGCAGTGTATGGCACAGCTTATTGAAATCAAATAGCAAACTTCATTCGCAGCATGGATGTATCATATTGGGTTAAAAATGCGGTGTTTCCTTATCCAATGTTATAAGCTTACTCACATGCTCTTTTAGCCATTCAGGAGGCGAACCTTCTTTGGCAGTCGCTAACACTTCTTGCACAATACTTGCGCCACCACATTTTTCACGAATTTCTGCTGTATTTTGTGTGCTTTCATCAAGCATATGAACATATTCACTGCTTTCGGGCATGCCGTGCATCATGGTGTAATCCATCACCCACTGTTGGGCGGCAATATCTTTGCATGCTTTTGAGAGCTTTTCGTACACGATTGTTTTGCTCCCTATGATAGATGCTTGCTCTTGGTCTCCTAATTGTGCTGGGGCATTGACGCTTGGCTTAGGCCTAGGTGTCTCTGTTGCGACAAAAGGTTGACCAATGTCAATACTTCTATCTTGGTAAAAAGCGTAAATGGATAAAGCGATAATAGCGACACCAAGAATCATGGAAGGGGCAAACTTTTTCCTCTCTATAGGCTCTGATTCACGGTTTCTTTTTTCTTTTTTCTTTTTTGTGACGGGAGGATTATTGTTTTCTTCTTTTTTCATAACCTCTTCAGATTTTTTCTCTTCAGCATGTGCTAGTTGACTGGTTTGCGGTATGCTTGGTGAAGGTGTTTCAAAAAGTTCAATTTCAAATGATTCACCGCAGCTCTTGCAGTTAATCGTACGACCTGCAGCGGCACGAATTTTATCGTTTACACCATATTTTTTATTGCAATGAGAGCACTGAATATATTCCATGTATTTTGACAAGCAGGAATTAGACCAATTTTATATCGCGCTATTGACGGTTATGTTTTGTCATCATCACAGCCTTGTACAATACCATCCTTGGCATCTTCAATAAGACTGGATATTTCATCTAACGTATCGCTGTGACCGGCTTGCATAAGCCCAAGAATATAACCCTCAATGGCGCGTGGAACCATCTCTGGACTTTCACGTTCACCACGGGAAAAGATAATGAGTCCATTCAAAAATGCTTCCAACTGTTCATCGGAGAGCTTTTCGAAATTTTTATTTTGTGAGCCCGCCATAAAGGCTTTGATTTGGCTGCTGCTAAGTTTGAGACCACCCATTTCAAAGATTTCTTTGCTTTCAAAATGTTTAAGGCTTTGCCCAATAATTATTTTTTTGAGAATGCTATTATTATTCATGCCGCCATACTAACTTGGATAAGATATAAATGCTGCTTAATTAGACGAATCTTGGGTAACAGGCTTGTTCTTAGATGACCTTTTCAATATAAAATAACCTACAAATCCTGAGGAACATGAGCCTATAAGAATGGCAAGTTTATCTGTATATTGAAAGATAGTGTCATCAGTAAACGCCAATGATGTGATAAATAGACTCATGGTAAATCCAATACCTGTTAATACGGATACACCATAGAGCTGTGACCAAGAACAGCCTTTGGGGAGCTCTGCTAATTTAAGTTTAATGGCTAGCCAGCTAAATCCAAATACGCCAAGTTGTTTACCCACAAATAAGCCCAACATAATGCCAATGGGTACGGAGCCTGCCATTTGAGTAAGTGATATATTGGTGATATTAATACCAGCATTTACAAAGGCGAATAAGGGAAGAATGAAAAATGCGACCCAAAAGTGGAGACCATGTTCAATGTCTTTTACAGGTGAAATGGATTGCTTGTTTTTATCTTTGGCATTTAATGGAATGGTAAATGCTAAAATAACACCTGCTAATGTGGCATGAACGCCTGATTTAAGCACGCTAACCCATAGAATGACTCCAACAATAAAATAGGCGGCTTTTTTTGATACACCAAACAGATTGAGTGAGATTAAAACAACGATAGCACTTGCGGCAGTGACAAGCGATAACATGGATAAGTTGGATGTGTAGAGCAGGGCGATAATAACAATGGCACCCAAATCATCAATAATCGCCAATGCCATTAGAAATATTTTGAGTGACACGGGTACACGTTTACCGAGCAAAGATAGAATGCCCAATGCAAAGGCAATATCTGTGGCAGTTGGAATAGCCCAGCCACTGCTTGCAAGTGTATTGTTCTGATTGAAATAAAGGTAAATCATGGCTGGTACAAGAATGCCACCTATGGCTGCAATCACAGGTAGGGAAGCTTTTTTTATAGAGGATAAGTCACCCTCTAAAACTTCACGCTTTACTTCTAGTCCAATCAGCAAAAAGAAAATCGCCATCAAACCATCATTGACCCAATGGTAAAGTGATTTATCAAGATGTAATGCTCCCACATGTATTTCTACAGGCAGGTGCAAAAAAGATTCATAGATTCCAGACATGGCACTGTTACTTAAAATTAATGCCAATATGGCAGCGCAAATTAATAATATACCACTGGCGGAGTCATTTTTTAAAAATGCTTCGAGATACCTCATTTAAGAATCCTTTGTTATTCTTTGTACATGTATTTGTCAGCAAGTTTAGTTGTGACACAATAGAATATGGGTAAAGTATAGCAAATATACCTTTAGACATAACTTTTTTCACTACTGTCTGACGAAAGTTCGGTGCTTTGTTTCCAATTCTTTATGCCACAAAGATTTTCTTCTCGGCATGATGTTATGAGACAGGAAATAATATTTCATTCTTTATGTCATTCTCGCGAAGGCGGGAATCCATTGTTTGCAAGGTTTTCTGTATACCCAATCAAGTCGGGTATGACGATATGCGACTTTCGTCGGACACGAGTGACTTTTTTCTTATTCTGGTTGCTTGATGTTTTATTGCTATTTAGCGTGTGCCGATGAGTGTTCAATGTCTGTTCCCTGAATCAAAAAAAGATATTCCCTTACACCAGCTTTATTTGGGTTTGAATTTACATCGTCAGGCAATGACTGGTGATGTGTTGATTTATGCCAATTATATTGCTTCATTGGATGGTCGCATTTCACTTCGTAATGAGCAAACAGGCGAATTCTCTGTTCCAGATAGCATTGGTAATAAACGTGACTGGCGTTTGTATCAGGAGTTGGCGGCACAAGCGGATGTGATGATTACGTCGGCACGTTATTTCAGGCAATTGGATAAAGGTTGCGCGCAGGATTTATTGCCTGTGGGGCAAGAGCCTGATTATGCAGATTTGGCAGCATGGCGAGCAGAGCAATGTTTAAAGCCTCAAGCTGATGTAGTGATTGTGTCGGCAAGCTTGGATATACCTCTGGATGCTGTGAAATCATTGACGAATCGACGGGTTTGGGTGCTTACTGTGCAAGGTGCAGATGCTACGCGACGCAAATTACTTGAAGATAGTGGGATGACGGTTGTGCAGGCAGGCACTGGGCAAGTGCAAGGTAAGGCATTGAAGGATTTTTTGATTGAGCATGGCTATCGCAGTGCATATATGATTGCTGGTCCTGCGATACATCATACACTATTGGCGGCTGGCGTATTAAATCGCTTGTTTTTAACCACGCACTTTTCCTTGTTGGGAAATAATGAATTCCATACGATATTGCAGGGGGATATGCCTGCAAGAAAGGTTGAATTGTACTCCTTATATTTGGATAATAGCGGCGGACAAATGTTTGGGCAGTACGAAATAAAAGGAAACAAAATATGACAGTGCATATGTATGGTATTCCGAATTGCGATACCATCAAAAAGGCTAGGAAGTGGTTGGTTGAACATGATATTGATTATGTGTTTCACAATTACAAAAAAGAGGGCGTGGATGCAGCATGTTTGCAAGCTTGGTGTGCGCAAGTTGGTTGGGAAATATTGCTTAATAAACGTGGTACGACTTGGCGAAAACTACCTGATGCTGATAAAAATGAGCTGAATACTGCCAAAGCACAGGCTTTGTTGGTTGAGCATGCAAGTATGATTAAGCGACCTGTTTTGGTGTATAGTGAAGGTGCTGAGAAACATGTGGAAGTAGGTTTTTCGGCAGCTTCTTATGAGACTTTATTTCAATGAAGGTTTATTGCAATGCCTAGTCATCATCATGAGAAGTTATTTTTGCAAGGTGCAGCGGGAAAGTTACAGGCGCTTTATCAACCAGGTAAAGCAGGAAAACCAGCGATTGTGGTATGCCACCCTCACCCTTTGTATGGTGGCACGATGCGTAATAAAGTGGTTTATTGGATTGCGCGTGCCTTTGAAGATCAGGGGTTTTCGGTGCTGCGTTTCAATTTTCGTGGGGTGGAGCAGTCCGAAGGTGTGTGGGATGAAGGCAATGGAGAATCCGAGGATGTGATAACGGCATTGGATTATTTGCACATGAAACATCCTGATTCACCGTTGTGGTTGGCAGGCTTTTCATTTGGAACTTACGCAGGGCTAAAAGCAGCCAAGCAAGATGCGCGTGTGGAACGCATGTTTGCGATTGCGCCAGCGGTGAATTTATGGTCGTTTGATTTTATGCAGGGAGAAACGCGACCACTCACCGTTATTTCAGGCACGGCGGATGAAATTGTACCTTTTAAACAAGTGCAATTATGGATAAATAGCATGCCAAGCCATGTTGATTTTCATGCTATTGACGGAGCAGGGCACTTTTTCCCTCAGCATATGAATGATATGACGGACTGCTTGTTTATAAAATAGATTAAACTCAAAAAGTCACAACTATTTAATATAAAAGATGAAATTAGCTTTATATATCATGCCAAGTGCAAGGGTTTTATAGGGGCGAGGCTAAAGCCTCACTTCCATGGCTGAAAATAGCACAAAACTCTGTGTTTCTCTGTGTTCTCTGTGGTTCAAATGAGCATAAAGTCAT
>JAUZQR010000362.1 GCA_030950865.1 Mariprofundaceae bacterium
CATCAACCTCACCAAAAATTTTAGCACCCTCACTCACGATGAGTGTGCCACCTTTGGAAGAGTGAATATTACCTTCAAAGCGCCCATCAATGCGTACAGCACCTTCAAAAGATAGCTCGCCTGTAATAACGGAATGTGCGCCAATCAGTGTATCAATTTGTTGATGGTCATGATTTATTGTGGTCGTGTTATCGCGTTTTCGTAACATATGCTTAAAAATCCTCAAATGTACACTTTTCTCGTGTTAATTCTTTGCCTTTTGAATCGGATGCTATGGCTATAATACTATCCACATGTTCAGGTATGGCAGTGCCTTCAGGCCAGTATAGTTGACCTTGCAAGAAGATATGAGTTTCTATGCGAAATGGCAACGTGCTTTGTGCACCTTTGAAAAGCAAAGGAATGTTTTCACCCTGCTTATCCTGTGTGATAAAACGTATCGAACCACGTAAACGGCGCGGATAGTTACCACCTTTCACCAATGTGATAGAGAAGGTGAATGACTCTGAATTTGTAGACTTGATGGAAGCTTTTAAAAGTTTTGTGCCTCGATTTTTACGTGCCTCTAAAATATTTTCAAAGATATGTAAACGCTGCTTGGTTTTATCAATGGTGCTTTGTTGTTGATTGATAATATCTTTTAAGCTAAGAATTTGGGCTTGTTTTACTTCATTATTGGCTTCAGAGGTGGCCAGCTGATCATGTAAATGGTCAAATTTCTTTTGCAGTTGTAGATGTTGAGGAAGGATGCTGGGTGTGGATTTATTAGGCAGATAGTAGCTGCCAGCCAGTGCTCCTATCATGATAAGTGAAAGAGGAATAAGCCCTAATGTGATAGGGCGAACAGACCAATTTTTAGCCGCTTTTCTGCTATTAGAATCCACGACCATGATTTGTTTTGGTTTGAAAATAGCTCTGCGTATACGCTGCATTAGCGATAATTTTTTCACGTTTTATGGCCACTGTGCATGCAGAGAAAGTCCAAGAGACTCTTTAAAGTCAAACATAATATTGGCATTTTGCAGCGCCTGACCAGATGCGCCTTTGAGTAGGTTGTCAATACAACTCACAACCACAGCTTCGGTTTCACTTAAAATACACATGCCTATATCACAACGGTTACTGCCCGTGACCGATTTAGTGGAAGGTAGTGTGCCCAGTGGCAATATGTGGACGAAGTCTTCGTTGGCATAAGCTTGAGATAATAGCCCATGCCATGTGTTGGTGTTTGAGCCTGTCAGGTGAAGTGTGCTTAACATACCACGTGTCATAGGGATAATATGGGGCACAAAACGAATGCGAACATCTTGTTTGCCAAAGCCTTGCGCCCACTCTTCCATTTCCCAAACATGACGGTGGCGAGGTAGACCATAGGCACTTAAACCTTCATTTATTTCACAATATAATAACCCTGTTTTGGCAGAGCGCCCAGCACCTGATGTGCCCGATTTTGAATCGACGATGATAGGGGAATCATCAAGAGCACCAGCTTGCAGCAATGGGATTAACGGTAACAATGTGGAAGTTGGGTAACAACCAGGATTGGCAACCAACTGGGCATGACGAATATCATCACGAGCCCATTCACTCAGCCCATAAATAGTCTGCGTTAATAATTCAGGGTGTGGGTGGGTGACACCATAGGCTTGTTGATAGACACCGCTGGATTGATGACGAAAATCAGCAGATAAATCGACAACTTTCTTGCCACTATCCAAGGCTTTTTTAACACTTTCCGCTGCTGCACCATGCGGCAGGGCAGTAAAAACCAGTTGTATATCATCATCCAGTTTAGCATCAGCAGCAGCCAGTGTTTGAGTGCCAATGGTACTGGTAATACCAGGCAATACATCACTGACTTTTTTGCCCGCTTGAGAATGTGCTCCCAAGTGGGTGATGTTAAAATGGGGATGGTTTTCGATGAGACGGATAAGTTCTGCACCTGTATAACCAGTAGAACCAAGAATGGCAACGTTGATATTCATGGCAAGATGTTACTAATATCTTAGCATTATTACCAATAATGAATCGCATTTGCACAAAAAATAATACTTGACTAAAACACTCTGATTTATAATATCCGACTTTTT
>JAUZQR010000363.1 GCA_030950865.1 Mariprofundaceae bacterium
GACCGCGATGAGCGCCATGCCGCCATAGAAACTTTATGTCAGCAAACAAATGCAGAGTTGGTTCATGCTATCGGAAAAGTTTCCATCATTTATCGTCAGTCCAAAGAACAACTTAAAAAGTGAGCCCTCGCTCTGACAAAATACACGCCATTTTAACACAAGCATTTCAGCCAAGCTCACTACAAGTTGAAGATGAATCTTGGAAACATGCTGGGCATGCAGGTGTAAAAGAAAGCGGCGGCGGACACTTTGTTGTCCATATTACAGCGGCAGTTTTTTCCGAAAAATCTCGCATTACTTGCCATCGTATGATTAACCACGCGCTTAAAGATGAGTTCGGAGCAGTCATTCATGCCTTGAGTATTCATGCTAAATCAGCGTAATTGATTACTTAATCAATAAATTGTACCAGCCTCCCCATATTAGTAATATGAGCTGGCTTCATTCTTGCGTAATTTACTCCATGAAATATTTAGTTATGGAGTTGACATGAAAATTCATCAGAATCGCAATATCAACACATCAAGCACATCGCGACGAAAACAAACCAGCAGCAGTAAATTTGGTTCGTTATTTGCATCAGAAATGGAAACTAGCACATCAGAGCAAGAAACGGCTCCAACACAGCATAGTGAAGAAGCTGCCACACCTGCCCAACAACGCGCCGTATTCAAACAAGCCACTGAATTATTGGATCAAGCATTGGAACAGTGGGAAGTTGATGGTGCACTCACAAAAGATACCATGACCTCCATTCAACAAGCGCGTCAACAACTGGGGCTGTTATCCTCACAAGACCCTGCCCTTGCCCAAGCAGAAACCTTGCTTGCGGTTGAATCAAAACGTTTACAAATGCTTAACCATTAAAAGGGCTTTATATGCAACGACATCTTAAACAAATCCTTGAGGATATGGATATTCTGCGCCCTTTTGCGCTCCAGAATCAGGAAACCAATGTGGAATTACGCAGTGTCATGCGCCGCATTATACAACATGTTGAACACCTTCAACGCACACCAACCGTTACCCCTGCACACCATCAATCTATTGTCATGCTATTGGCACAGTTGCTTGATGCCGAGCATGGCATTCTGCTCAAAGGTCATCATGATACAGGGCTGCCTGAACAAGATAATTTGCAATTACAAGCCCATGTCACTGAGCGTCAAGGAATATTACAAGCCATTCAACAAGACTGGGCAGCACTACAAACATTCTTAAATAATTGTCAGGATTTACTAGGAAAAACACCGAGCAATGATGCAGACCTTGGTCAGCATGTTCGTGAATTAGAAAAGCACCTACGCGAGCACCTTCACCAAGACGGTCAATTACGTACTGAGCTCAATCAATTTATCAATGCACTACAGGGCTCTATTGGCAGTGTGCTGCATGTACTGGATGAAGTTGGCGAGGATGCACCCGAACTCAAACAAACCCAAAGTATTCTTCAGCAGGATTTGCCCGATGACCCAATACAGGCAAAAGCACTCTTACAACAGGCACGTGAAGGGCTGCTGCAAGCAGGTAATAAACTCACTGCTGCCAGTCAGACAATGCGTGACAATATGAAACAGCAAGTATCACAAATGACGGATCTATCAAGCCGACTCGAAGAGGCTGAATATGCCGCCAGAAAAGACCCGCTTACAGGTCTTGCCAACCGTCGAAAACTTGCAGAATTTCTAACGTCATTACCGCAAGATATTGCCATCAGTTTCGTGATGATTGATATTGATTTCTTTAAAAAAATAAACGACCGCTATGGGCACGATGCGGGCGATGATATTTTAAGTGCTTTAGCTAAAGTTCTAAGTGATAGCACAAGAGGTAGCGATATGGTCGCACGTTTGGGAGGGGAAGAATTCTGCATCATTTTACCCGAAGCCAAACTTCAACAGGCTGGCACCTTGGCAGCCAACTTATGCCAAGCAATTGCGCTACATCGCTTTACAAGCGGCTCACATCATATTGATGTCACAGTCAGTTTGGGTGTAAGCCAGAAAAAAGATGATGAAACTTCCGAATTATCCATCAAGCGTGCCGATAAAGCACTTTACCAGTCCAAAAAAGATGGTCGCAACCGCGTTACATTAGCAAAGTAATCAGTTAAAGACTTTTCTCAAAATATCTGTAGTCCGTTTTACAGGGTTCTTCCGTATGGCAGCTTCTTCTTTTGCCATATAATGAAACACACCTTTTAAAGCTGAATCCAATACATACTGGCTTAAGTTAGCTTTTACATTGGGCATAAAAGGCAATGATTGATATTGCCCCATAACACGGTCATATGCCTTCACTGCACCAGCCTGTGCCAACGCATGGTTTACACCAGGTTTCAGTTCTTTGGATAACGGTTTGGACATTTTCTTTTTAAAATACTGTGTTGCCGCATCATCAGCACCGTCAAGAATAGATTTTGCATCGCTTATACTCATACTTTTAATGGCATTGCCAAAAATACGTTTCGCCTTGGGTGTTGCCGCTTCTGCTGCACGATTAAGGCGCAACTCCAAGTCATCCATCATGTTTCCCATACCTACCGCTGATAAGGCTGATTTAACCTTTTTCATACTGGCAGGTAAAGGAATATGAATTTTGGCATCACCATTAAAACCATTCCTTTTGCTTAATTGACCAACAACATTTTCCGAGCCAACACGCAAAGCATCTTTCAGTCCTGCAACAACATCGCTATTGCTCAACGATGGTAGATTGCTTTTAGGCGAACTCATTTGAGCTTTGGAAACGCCTTCCATCAAGCTGCCCAAACCTTGCATAAAATCATTTGCCCAAATCAATGATATAGGCGCACACAAACAACATAATAAAATAAACGTTTTCCGACAAATTTGTTTCATAAACATCCCCTCACTGCTATTTCTCAATGGCTTCTTAAATCACTTGTATTGACGCTTAAATGCTTCCTTAAACGCACCCAGCATATCAACAGGTAAAGCATTAATTCCCGCAGCGGCTTTACGCCCGCCACCTGTAGGAAACTGCATGCACAATTCATCAGCGCCCGTCTTATTGATAAGCGGAGCCCGCACACTGATGCGATAGCTGCCATCATCCATAACCGTCAACAATGCATGCGCACGGTTCGGGTACTCCCGCGCTAAAGCATTGCCATACACCCCAGATACGCGACGCGTCCAAGGCTCATTCGGAAGCATGATAAGTGCAGTGTTTGCATCATTCGATTCAATAGTAATTTGTGCAGCCTTCGCCATATCTGTGGCATAACCTTTAGCAAGCACAGTATAAGATTTTGACTGTGTCATAAAATCAAAAGGACTCTCAAAAGGCTGGATTTCGCGATATAAATCTGCGGGATGGAAGTACAAATCACTTTCCGTCACACCATAACCATTATAATTAATCAACGTTCCAAGCTGTTCTAGTTGTTTTAACTGTTCTGCAGTCAGGGATAATGGTTCCGCAGCTTTTATAGCCGCATCAAAGAGGTTATCGCCGAATGCTGCTGTGACTGCCCAAGCAAGGTATTGACCATTTAAATGTTTATTAACCAATAAGCTGGTGCAAACATCTGCTGCCATATTAATATGTGATGTCATGCAAGGGTGCGCAGGAATTTCGCCTGCAAAATGATGGTCAAAATAATCAACCGAAGCGCCTACGTTCAACACACTCAACAATGCATCGCGATTTTTATCCAAGGAAACATCTAAGACTAACACTTGATCACCAGCATTCGCTTGCACCCGCTTAAGCAGGGCAATATCTCGTTTTACACCTGTAATCAGTGTGCTTTCTTTAGGTTGTGCCAATCGCCATTGGTGCAGAGCGCAAATGCCATCTGCATCGCCATTAAAAACATCAAAATAAGTCATGCCGCAAGGGTAATTGATTGAATGCCGAAGGTCTAAAGTATACGCTCAACGCATACTTGGTTTCAGGTTGTTTCCTCTTGTTTCTTTTTCACACGAATCATTTCACGGTGTCGTTTAAATACATATTT
>JAUZQR010000364.1 GCA_030950865.1 Mariprofundaceae bacterium
TTTTAAGAATAATCTGCTCACCATAACCTGCATCAACCTTGGTCAGTCGCAAAAGTGGACTTGGTACATGATTGGGGTTTTCAAAGGTAAATGAGAAGGGTGAGTCAACATGGGCTGGCGCAATCATAGACATGCGCTCCAATGCCTTGATGCGGCTTTGCGCCTGTTTTGCTTTGGTTGCTTTGGCACGAAAACGGGTAATATAGCTGTTCATATGTTCAATTTGGCGCTGTTGTTTCTCATAGGATGATTGTTGCAAAGCCAGTTTTTCGGCGCGAATACGCTCAAATGCAGTGTAGTTGCCTGTATAAAGAACGATACTTTGTTGCTCGATATGGGCAATGTGATTGACGCAAATATCAAGAAAATCACGGTCATGAGAAATCAGCATGAGTGCGCCCTGATAGTTTTTTAGCCATTTTTCTAACCAAATGACAGCTTCCAAGTCCAAATGATTGGTTGGTTCATCGAGCAGTAAGGCATCGGAGCGACACATCAATGCCTGTGCCAAATTAAGACGCATGCGCCAGCCACCAGAAAAGCTAGAAACAGCGTGTTCTTCTTCACCTACTTTAAAACCCAAACCATGCATCAAACGTGCCGCACGGGCATGTGCCGCATAACCATCAATATGCGCCATACGCTCGTGAAGTTCGGTGAGTTTGGCTCCATGCTCATCTTTTTCAGCTTGATGAATCTCTTGCTGCAATGCTTCCAATTCATGGTCGCCTTGTATGACATAAGCAATCGCTGAGCTATCAAGGGTAGGGGTTTCTTGGGCGACATGGGCGAGTGTGATATTTTTCTCTATGTGAAACTCACCGCTATCTTCTTGTAATTCACCGAGAATCAATGCGAAGAGCGACGATTTTCCTGTACCATTGGCACCTGTGAGCCCAATTTTTTGCCCCTTATGAACGGTCATGGTGAGTTTGTTGAACAGCTCTTTCGCGCCGTGGCGTAGGCTAAGGTTATTGAAGTATATCATATGTTTTAGCTGCGCCCTGAACCATAACGTGCGTGGTTATTTTTCTCGATTTGGTGAATCTCTAAGCCACGTAAAACCAGTTCATAGCCGCAACCTTTGCATGGGCTGCCAAAACCAGAAAAAGGGAAGGTTTTAAATGTTTTGCAATGCGGGCAAGCGCCTCGCTTGGC
>JAUZQR010000365.1 GCA_030950865.1 Mariprofundaceae bacterium
CAAGTCGTCTGTGAAGGAGGAAATCTTGGCTTCACACAGCGCGCTCGTATCGAATATGCCATAGAAGGTGGGCACATCAATACCGATGCCATTGATAATGCTGCGGGTGTTAATATGTCCGACCGCGAAGTAAATCTAAAAATTCTTTTTGCTGCCACAGATGCAGCAAGTATTGATATAAACAAACGCAATCATCTACTCAAACGCATGGGGGAAGAAGTTGCAGAGCAATGTTTGCATGATAATCGTATGCAGGCAATCGCATTGACGATCGCCCAAAACGATGTGCGCGAACACCCGCCTCGCCTACTACGTTTACGCGACACCTTGCTTAACGAAGGGCGTTTGGATCGACGTGTTGACCCAGGACTGAATGAGGTAGAAACCTTACGTTTGCGTCCACAAATTGCTGTCCTGCTGGGGCATGAAAAAAATCGTATCCATGAACTTTTGGATCAAGAAAAATTTAATGAATGGAGCAATTTCTCCGATGCTACGTTGGAGGGCTACTTTCCATCGGCTATGCGTCAGAAGTTTCACCAAGCTATTCACCAACATCCACTCAAAGCAGGTATCTGCCATACCCAGATTGCTAATCATATCCTCAATCGTATGGGGCTGATGAGCATTCATCATTTACAGTCACTACTTGATGTACCCACTTCACATATTTGTGAGGCATTGCTCACTGCTGAAACCTTGATGGATATCCCTACACTTCAAAAAGCATTGCATGATGCAGGGGTTGAAGAGCAAATCATGCAACAAATCCAGCATGACCTACAAGAATATACCATTCATTTCGCCGAAGAGTTGCTGCGTTTATTTGATATAAAGATATGGGATGAAGATTGGCTCAAGCAACAACTTCAAGGTATGCGTCGCTTCCGCAAATCTCTTCCCGCTCAAGGTGTTGGCGGCAGTGAAAATAGCCGGTTTTTATCCTTACTCAAATCAGCTGCCAATATCGGTCTTGAGCTTGAAGACTTGGCACACTTGGCAGCACTCCCCGAATTAGCGCAAATGGCGATTGCTACATATTTAAGCAGTAAACTTTCGTTACCGCTTAACCGCTGCCTGCACGCCATGCAATCAACACTACATTTATTACCCTTTACTGCCCTTGAGGCACCCATGCGTTCAGCAGAATGGGGTAGTGAAGATGCCCACCCACTACGCCGAGAATGGCTAAGCCGACTCACCATACTCAAAGCGCGTGCAGGAGAACAATTATTAAAGAAAACAACACAGAACTTTCTCAAAACAGGTGAAGATTGCTGGTCTCAACATAAAAATTGGAAGATAATTCAGCAATTCAGCATGGAAAGTTTGCAACAAGGCGAAGAAAACGGCGCATCAGATGAGCAACGTCGTATGCGCCTTATGCTCGCATTTACCCAGCTTGAAACCATTATTGAGGGTGACTAAAGCCATGCTTACAAAATCCACCTTTGACCATACTAACAAAGCTGGTAAAACTACCCCTATGCGACCTGCCATTGCCCATATTCACCTGCGAAATCTTTTGCATAATTATCAACTTTTACGCCAACATGCTGAGCAAGCTCAAATCATGGCTGTGGTAAAAGCTGATGCTTATGGTCATGGGCTAAAATGTATTGCCCAAACATTGCAACAAGCTGGCTGTGAATATTTTGCTGTTACCGATACATGCGAAGGTACAAAACTACGTAGCCACCTTGGTGAAAAGGCAAATATCACCCTACTGTCAGGCTTATTTGAGCCTATCGAAGCCACCACATGTAATATGCATCAACTAACCCCTGTTATCACCGAAGAGAAACATATCCAGTGGTTATCTGAGCAAAAATTTACAGGGCAAGTTTGGTTAAAAGTCGATACTGGCATGCAACGCTTGGGCGCAGAGAACCCTGAAAAACTCATTCAATTATGCCATCAGCACCAGATTATCTTGGCTGGTATCATGTCTCATCTAGCTTGTGCCGACACCCCAGAGCACCCCTTAAACCTGATACAAGCCAATGCCTTTTATCAGTTACATCAGAAAATTGCGTCCCACTTACCCGCATCACTTTTAAACAGTGCAGGACTGATTGCTTTACCCCAACATAAACATGACATCATTCGTCCTGGTATTGCCCTTTATGGTGCTGAGCCCATTCCCTATGAACCCATGGGATTAAAGCCTGTGATGCAATTA
>JAUZQR010000366.1 GCA_030950865.1 Mariprofundaceae bacterium
TGGGCTGTGGGCATCGAACGCCTTTCACCGCTAGCCTATGTTGCGATTGGTGGGTTAATCGCTGGAACTTTCCTTACGCTACTCGCAGTGCCTGTTTTATTTTACGCCATTGAATCACGCCGACAAAAATATTTTAGCTCAAGAAACTCAACATGAGAATAAAAGTAGAGACTGTCCTAAACAGCCCCTCATCGTTATGGTGAGCACAGTATAAAAAAGAAAACAGGCAAGGTGACTAAACGTTGAGCGGCATAAATGTATTTATTGCTAGTGCAGAAAAAGAGATCTATCGCGGCAAAGCCAATATGCTTATTGCCTCCACGAGCAATGGTGAAATTGCAGTTCTGCCAGGGCATGCTCCTCTACTTGCTATTTTAAAACCTAGCGAGATTCGTATTCTTTGTGAAAGTGAAAACCATACTTCAAGTTGTACGCCTATGGATATTATTGTTCATGGCGGCTTTCTTGAGGTTCAACCTGAAAGCGTCACTATTTTAGCGGATACGGTTGAGCGAGCAGAAGATATTAACGCCGCACAAGTAAAAAAAGCACTCGCACAAGCCAAGCAGCAAATGCTGTCGCCTGATAAAAATATCGCTAGCAAGGCACTTTTAGATTTGGAACTAGCCATTGCCAAATTACAGTTATTGCGCCGAACCAGCAAGCAGTCTCTTCTTAAACCTTAACCCTTTAAAAGCGAAACCACTTGTTCAATAGCACAGACCTGTTGCTCACCTGTTGCCAAGTTTTTCAACGCAACCACGCCTTGCTGTACCTCATCATCACCCACAACAGCAACAAATAACGCGCCTTCTCGGTCTGCAAATTTAAATTGTTTCTTCGCTGCACCACCACCTGCATGCACCACAGCAACACCTGTGGCACGTAATTGACTAGCTACTTGCAATGAGTAAGGCAATGCACCATCACCCAAAGCGACTACCACAACATCCACACCTTGCTTATCACCATCAGGCATCAGCATTGCCAAACGCTCCATGCCTGCCGCAAAACCAACAGCTGTCGTTGCAGGACCACCCAATGATTCCACCAAACCATCGTAACGCCCACCAGCCAATACCGTTCCCTGTGCACCAAGCTGATCAGTCACAAATTCAAAGGCGGTACGATTATAATAATCCAAACCACGTACAATGCGCGGGTTCACTTCATAACGTACACCCAACGCATCCAAGCCTGATTTCAAACCTGAAAAGTGCGTTTCGCAATCACCACATACATGTGCCACCATTTCTGGGGCATCGGTGAGCTGAGCTTGGCATGACTCATTTTTGCAATCGAGTACACGCATCGGGTTTTTCTCGATTCTATCATTACACGTGGCACACAATGACTCAGCACGTGCGTTTAAATACGCAACCAAAGTCTCACGGTATGCAGGACGACATGCAGCACAGCCCAACGAGTTAATTTCCAAACGCACCTTTTCAATACCCAAAGTATCTAAAAAGCATTGCGCCATAGCTAGCATTTCCGCATCAGCTACAGGACCATTAACAGCAAAGTATTCCACACCAATTTGTTGAAACTGGCGCAAGCGCCCCTTTTGTGGACGCTCCCTACGAAACATTGGACCCATATAAAACCAACGTTGTGCGCCAGCCCGTGTTAAACCTGCTTGCAAATAAGCACGAACCGCCCCTGCCGTACCTTCTGGGCGAAGGCAAATATTGTCACCGCCTTGATCTTCAAAGGCATACATTTCTTTGGAGACAATATCTGTCTCTTCACCCACAGAACGCACAAAAAGCTCTGTTGGCTCTAAAATTGGCAAACGCACTTCCGAAACGGCATGTGTTGCAAATACTTTCCGCGCCACATCTTCAATCTTGCGCCATTTGGAAACTTCTGACGGTAAACCATCATGAATACCGCGAATACTTTGTAATTTCTTAGCCATCTTATCCTTCTTCTTTTTCAGCGCGAATCACAGCAGCACGTTTTTCTACTTCTTCCACTAAAGAGTCAATCATATTAGAAGATTTTACACGACCAAATTTCTCACCATCATGGTAAAAAGTATGCGTTGGATAACCACCTGTAATACCCACTTGCACCTCTTGGGCTTCACCAGGCCCATTTACCACACAGCCAATCACCGCTACATCAATGCTTTCCTGAATATGTGCCAAACGTCCTTCCAATTCTTGTACAGCTTCAATCACGTTAAATTTCTGACGTGCACACGATGGGCAGGCGATTAAATTTACACCTCGATGCCGCAAACCAAGGCTTTTGAGAATTTCAAAGCCGACTTTAATTTCTTCTTTTGGATCTGCAGCCAAAGAAACACGAATAGTGTCACCAACACCATCTGCAAGAATCAAACCAAGTCCGACTGATGATTTCACTGTGCCACCAAACAAGCTACCAGATTCTGTGATGCCCAAATGAAATGGGTAATCAACTTTTTCTGCCAACTTCCGATAAGCCATAACCGTCATCGGAATATTACTGGCTTTGAGTGATACTTTAATATCATTGAAATTCATATCTTCAAGAATACGAATATGCCGCATTGCCGAAGCCACCATGGCATCAGCACAAGGTTCACCATATTGCTCGTTAAATTCTTTTTCGAGTGAACCTGCATTCACCCCTATACGAATCGACACATTCTTTTCTTGCGCCGCTTTCACCACACGCTCAACCCTATCTTGGCTACCAATATTACCAGGATTCAAACGCAAGCCATGCACACCTGCATCGAGTGACAACAACGCCATTTTATAACTAAAATGAATATCTGCAATAATCGGGACATTGCTTTGCGCTAAAATTTCAGGCATCGCCGCTGCTGATTCAGCATCTGGCACAGAAATACGCACAATATCCGCGCCAGCTTCTTCCAACGAATGCACTTGGGCTACCGTTGCATCAATATCGGTGGTTAAGGTGTTGGTCATCGATTGCACAGCTATCGGCGCATCCCCGCCAACAGCCACATCACCGACCATAATTTGCCGCGTTTTGCGGCGTGGCATCACTATCGTATCACGCATGAATCATCCTATTTTGTTAAGCGGTGTGTGCTAAAAGGTCAAGCACTGCAAAGCTATTCCAAATCACTTCGCAACAAGTGCAAGCGCTCTTGTAATTGTGTTGCACGACGCAATGCATCAACATATTCAGAATTCGCTGGCTGCATCTCGGCGGCCTGACTCCACAGTTTCACAGCCTCATCAATATGTTCTCTGCGAAATGCTGCCGAGCCCCGCGCAAACAATGATGCAGCAGCCTTCTCTAGACCAATGTTCACACTTTTCAAAAGCTTCTCAGCACCTTTTCCTTCATAGCGACGATACAATAATGCGGCATCTTTGGCCTGTAACCACTTGCCTTTCTTCATCAGCTTCAGCACATCCGACTTACGAGCACTGTGTTCTTTTGCAGACACCCCTCTACGTACTTTTTTTGTTGGAGCATTCTTATTTAGCGCCCTAACAAGCAAACCTTTGGGCATCGCTTTGCGAACATCCTCCATCAATCGCTGACCTTTTTCTGATGCGGGCATCAATCGTAAATAGGACTCAATTTCAACATATGCCACGCCAGCCATATCCTTCTTTAGATAACGACGCGCTTCCCTATAAGAGCGTACCGTGCGATCTTCTATGTCACTCTCAATAGATGAGCGCATACGAGAAAAAGCAACGTCTGAAGCCTGAACACCGCGCGGAGGCTCGTAAGAACGTGACCAATTTATCCACGTGTTATCTTCCAAACGGCGTTGTTTCAACAACGCATCCATACGCTCTTGGCGCATCTTCAATGCCATATTGCTAACATAGGCGAGAAAAATATCAGGTTCTGCTGAAAACTCTGCTGCTTGTTGATAAAACACCATCGCTTTTGACCACTTATGATTTTTTTCAGCTTTTTTACCCTTGGCTTTATAGTGCCGAAGCAGGCGAATACGCGCTGGGTTAACTTTATTCTTCAAAAGTGTTTGTGCCTGCTTGTAATCATCGCGTCCAACATCCATTGCCAGAATTCTAGCTCTGGCCTCCATCACTTTACCTGCATTATAATCCTGCAATGCCATACTGTAGCTGTTTAAAAAAGGAAGCGGTGAGGCTTTAGCATGCTGTCCACCACTACCCGTTGCACAGCCTGTTAAGAACAAACAAGCTCCCACAACAAGCTGCCAACGCACATTTGATACATTTGATTTTATCACGTATTTACGTCCCCAATAATCAGCCGCACATCTGATGGCAGCGTTAAGTCAAAAGCCAATGCTACAGCATGTGATACTTTGCGTTGAGTCTCATCATCAGTCACTGTAACACGACCGCACTCTACCTCATCTCTCACACCTTTAATATTTTTTTTGCCCAGCGAATTAAAACAAAAGCCTTCACCTAAGTGTTGATACGTTGCTTGCGAAAGAATGACTTCTCCACCTTCACCCAAGCCCCCCATTCGCGAAGCCACATTCACAGTATCACCAATCACTGTGTACTCCAAGCGCTCGGCAGCTCCAATACTACCAACAATCACATTACCACGATTTAAACCAACACGAAATGATATAGCCTCACCACTTTGACGCAATACGCCCAACTTACGACAAGCAACCGTCATCGCCAGCCCTGCCATGCTTGCATGTCTCTCATGCTCAGCATCTTCATTGGGGTGGTTAAATACTGCCATCACCGCATCGCCGATATACTTATCCACATGGCCGCCAAAATAATCAATAATCCGATGAAACACTTCAAAATGCTTGTTAAGAACTTCAACAATTTCAGCAGGCTCCGCACTTTCTGAAAATGATGTAAAGCCAACCATATCCGCAAATAATACCGTCACTTCTTGACTACTATCTTCCACATGTGCCGAGCCACCCTCAAACACCTCTGAAACAAGTTTAGGATTCAAATACTTACCAAAAACATCTCGAATTTCTTCTTTATGAGCCAGCTCTTCCACCATGCTATTAAACTGACTGGTTGCATCACTCACCTCATCATTGCCTTCTACAGCCAAACGCACACTATAATCGCCTCCAGCCACCTGACCTGCTGCTGCTGCCAACAACTCCATAGGGCGACTTATTTTTCCAGCAATCCAATACACCAGCATACTCGCCAACATAATCACCAAACTTGCTGCCAAAAGCATGCGTGTGACCAAGCGCTCTGCCAAAGATGTCCATGCTTCTTCAGAATAACGTACTGCCACAGAGCCAATTGTCGTCCCGCCATAAATGATACGTTTGGCAAACCACAAGTCATCGCCAATTAAACGTGTGATACGTTTGGCTTGCACAATCTGCTTCAACATAGCTGCATCCACCGCCGCATCGCCAAACTGTTGATTTTTGCCATCCACATACTGCACATGTACTGCCAAAACAGCAGGCACTGTTTGCAAGAAACCTCGCACAATTACATCTACTTCGGCGGCACTGCCACTTAGCATCGGAATCTTCAACTCATCACCCAAACGATCCACCAAGACTTCTGCTTGCGACTCCTGACTCTCAAGCCAGGCATCACGCTCCATATCCAAAATCACCAAAGACAGCACCAAAACTGCAGCTGCAACAGCAAAACCTACCAGCATTGTCCAACGCCAACGCAAAGGAAAACGCGGTGCGCCATTTACATCCCTATACTCAGGCATGTCTACAATCTCGTTCATGGCTTACCCCAAAATTCAAAAGTCATATATCTATTCATCCGTATGCCCCACCACACAGGCACGACCACAATCCTTTGCTTGGTATAAATAAAGATCGACTTTTTCCAATAGTGTTTCGATATGTTGGTGAATCGTTTGCCCTTCCTTCACAACTACGCCAGCCACACCCGCAGAAAAACTTATCTCCAGAAGCTCTCCGCTTGCTAAAACAACAGGGGTTCTCTGCACATGTTTCAGCCACTTCTGTGTCGCTAACTGTGCATCCGCCACACTTGTATGTGGTAATAAAACAATAAACTCTTCGCCGCCCCAACGTCCAAGCACATCCGCAGTACGTACGCTTTGCTGTAAATCATGAGCCACTTGTTGCAATACAATATCTCCCACTGTATGCCCATAAGTGTCATTCACGCGCTTAAAATAATCCAAATCAATCAATACCAACGAGCATTCAAACCCATACCGAATCGCTTGACTAAGCTCTCGATGCAACTGATCCATGACAAAACGGCGATTATACAAGCTCGTTAAAGGATCATGGGTCGCTTGGTATTCTAAATCCTTCTTCGCTTCTTTCAAGTCTGTCACCATGCGCCAAAGCAATCTTGCTTCGAGTCCACCAATCACACCACCTGCCCCTAAAACACCGTAGGCAATCTCCTCAACCATCTCATTATTTGTAAGATTAAACGCCACGCAAGGTGCATTCGCAACCAATGCTTCCTCTACATCTTGGTATGTTGCAATACCCATTGCCTTAGCCTTAAGCACCCCAAGCGCGTCCGTATTATGATCGACTACTGCCACGACTTCAGTCAATGCCTCATCACACATCATTTCCAGCATGGCCGTGCCACCACGTCCGCCACCCAAAATAACAATACGGCTAGGATCTTCCCTCAAACGCTTCATACACTTCGCTCCCTATACCTTAAGCAATCATCATGGAACATAAAACATCGCTGCCATGCTGTCCATAGCTACCATTCTCAGCATATATTTGTACACTGCCCACTTATTTATTAAGGAAGCACTGATGAACTCAGGAGCACTTCCCTAACCCACACATGAGAGAGTCACTATGCCCATCAACAGCAAACAGCGCAAAGCGTTAAAAGCCAAAGCCCACCATCTAAAACCAGTCATTCGCATCGGTCAGCATGGCGTTTCTGAAGGCGTTGTCGCTGAAACCAATATTGCTCTAGATACCCACGAACTGATCAAGGTTCAAATTCAGCAAGGTGATCGTGATGAGCGCCACGCCGCCATG
>JAUZQR010000367.1 GCA_030950865.1 Mariprofundaceae bacterium
CACTGAAAGACCCAAATCCAAATTTGTTACTACGCGATGCCAATGATTCACTCAAAGTAGTGATTCATGCTGCGGAAGCTGGAAAGTTAAATATTAGCCAACAAGCCGCTGATACTGCACGTGTAGCATTCAAACATGTCCTTGATGTCACTTTGCCTACGCTGATTGGTGCAACAGGTAGCACCTTATCCCGTGCCTCTTCAAAGAATGCCAAATATTATACACCAACCACCTATGAAAAAGCCAAACAGGCATTGTCAGCGCTCAAATTGTATCGCGATGGTATAAGCAACCAGCTTCCTAAACACCCAGCCAAAGCACTTGAATTGGCTGAACTGGCATTGGAAATCAGTAGCAATGTTAAAATGTGGCGGAGAGATAAAGGCAGCCATGAAATGCTGTGGTTACAAGCAAGAGAACAGCGCCAACAACTTGCTGCAAGTTTAAACCTTCCTTTGCATCAAGATGATATAAGTGTTCATAAACTTGTTCAGGCTATCGAGCAATTACAAAGCAATTTACAGCAAACAAAAACTGCCGCACAACAAAAACTTGCCCGACTTAAAAGCAAGTATGAAAAAAGCCTAACAAGCTCTTTAGAATCACAACGTTCTTCGCTCACGCATGCCCATGATGAACAACTCAATGATATGAAAGAAGCCTTTCGAGCTAAACTTGAGCGTGAAACCTTTGAAACAAAACGCCAGAAACGTATTCAAGCACTCTTCCCCAAACATGGCGTTAGTATTATCGCAAATTTGGACGGCTCACTCATTTTACGTTTATCTAGCCTTAAGTTTGCCCCTGGAAGTAGTAAAATTGATGCCGCTTATTTTGATTTATTAAGCCGCGTAAAAGATGTTTTAGCTATCTATGGCGATCGTAATTTCCGTATTGAAGGACATACCGATGATCAAGGTGAGCTTAAAGCCAATCAGCGCCTTTCATTAAAACGTGCTGAGGCCGTACGTGATTTCCTTGCCGCAGCAGGCGCTGATAGTAGTGTTATGAAAGCGTTGGGTTATGGCGAAGTTCGACCTATCGCCAGCAATGATTTTGCCAAAGGGCGTGAAATGAATCGGCGTATTGATTTGGTTATTGAGGCACGCAATGACAAATAAAAAAGGCGCCTCTCACGAAGAAATTCAAGGTTTTTTACACGAACTTTTTTTATCCCTTGAAAAAGATAAAGTATACAAACAAGAAATTTTAACAGAGAGCCTAAGGCTTTTACGCGGCAACCATTCACAAAGTGATTTGAAAATGATGGCTAGGGTTCTCAAAGAAATGCGTCTGGGTTTGGAGATTTTTCGCCCTTATCAAGCATGGCGAAAAGTTAGTGTGTTTGGCTCTGCACGTACAAGCGAAGATGAGCCGCGTTATATCCAAACCCGTGATTTTGCTAAAGCCATCAGTGATGAAGGTTTTATGGTCATTACAGGTGGCGGCCCTGGTATGATGCAGGCTGCCAATGAGGGTGCTGGCGCAGAGCGCTCATTCGGCATTGGCATCAACTTGCCCATGGAACAACACCCCAACCATATCGTCGATGGCACTTCCCGCCATTTTGACTGCCAGTATTTTTTCACCCGTAAATTATTCTTTTTGAAAGAAAGTGATGCTGTCGTGCTAACGCCAGGTGGTTTCGGAACATTGGATGAAGGTTTTGAAACCCTGACTCTGCTACAAACAGGGCGTAACCCGCCCATTCCTGTGGTATTACTCGAAGCACCTGGCGATGATTTCTGGGGACCATTTATCCGCTCATGGATACGTCGTCTAACCCATGATGGTTTAATAAGCCCACAAGATAAAGATTTG
>JAUZQR010000368.1 GCA_030950865.1 Mariprofundaceae bacterium
ATTACACCTAATCGTGGTGATTGTATGAGTGTGCGCGGTTTGGCACGTGATTTAGCAGCTGATTATGATTTACCATTGATTAATCCAGGTGATGATGATGTAGTGATTGATGCGTCTGTTGCAGTACCATCCGTACAAGTATCTGCAAATGATGATTGCCCATTGTATATGGTTCGCTGTATTGAGGGCGTATCTGTAGCTGCTTCGCCTGATTGGGTGCAAGCGCGACTTATTGCAGCAGGTCAAAGACCCGTCAACGGTGTGGTGGATGTATTGAACTATACCATGCTTGATTTAGGGCAACCCATGCATGCCTTTGATGCGGATACCTTGAACGGTGACTTGTATGTGCGAGCCACACAAGCGGGTGAAAGTTTTAAAGCCTTGGATGGTCGTGATATTGCATTGAATGTGGGTGATGTGGTGATTGCCGATGATGCGAAGGTGATTGCCTTGGCAGGCATTATGGGTTCTGAAGATACGGGCGTGACTGAAAAGAGCGTGAATATTATCCTTGAATCCGCAGCATTTCGTGCTGCACTGATTAGTACTACACGCCGTACTTATGGGTTGGTATCTGAAAGCTCTATGCGTTTTGAACGTGGTGTCGATCCAGCTATGATTGCCGTTGCTATGAATCAGGCTACTACCATGATTATGGATTTGTTTGGTGGTAAAGCCAGTGCAATAAGCCTGGTTGGTGATGCTGAGGACTTGGTTAAAAACAAATCCATTGTGGTTGATATGAAACGCATTGAATCGCGTTTGGGTATTCAGGTTGATGCATGTTTTGATGCTGTGTTAAGTCGTATGGGCTTTGGTATTGAACGTGATGGAAATCAGTTAAACGTGACTGTGCCGAGTCATCGTCATGATGTGTCGTTGTTTGAAGATATTTCGGAAGAATATGCGCGTGTGATTGGTTTTGATGCTATTCCTGAAATTTTACCAAGCTTGGCGACGATTAAGCCTCGTAAAGTCGATACAGCAATAAGCAGTGCTGTTGAATTTGGTTTTGTTCAAGTGATTAAC
>JAUZQR010000369.1 GCA_030950865.1 Mariprofundaceae bacterium
CAATACATCTTTAGCAGAAGTCTGTGCAGGCACAATCGATACTTTCAAACCACGATCTGCCAACTTCCGAAAAATATTTTTCTTGCAGCCAAAATCAAAGGCAACTACGTGTTTTTTCATCGCTGTTTGCTTGTAAGCTGCTGTATCAATATCGTAAGTTCCCTGCTGCCATGTCGATACAACATCACAACTCACTTGCCCTACCAAATCACGCCCTTCCAAACCTTTCCACGCCTTGGCTTTCACCACAGCTTCTTCTTCAGACATACCATCGGATGCAATCACGCCATGCTGCGCACCAAAATCACGCAAATGTCGCACCAATGCCCGTGTATCAATATCCGCAATACCCACAACAGACTTGGACTTCAACCAAGTTTCCAAGCCTTGTTCGGCACGATAACTCGAAGTTTTCCGAGCAGGCGCACGCACAATCAAACCGCGCACAGCCACATCATCGGATTCCATATCCTGTGCATTCACCCCGACATTACCAATATGTGGGTATGTAAATGTCATGATTTGATCAGTATATGAAGGGTCTGTCAGAATTTCCTGATAGCCAGTTAAGGATGTATTAAAACACACCTCACCAACCGTATTGCCCGCCGCTCCAAATGCCACACCTCGAAAAATGCGGCCATCTGCCAACGCTAGAATTGCCTGTGTTTCACTCATGCGCATATACCTCGGAAAAAGACTCGCCGCAGGGTATGAAAAACACTGCTAAAAGTCGAGAAAACATTACAGTCTAAATCAATAAAGACACCACCGTGTATCCACCCATCATCAACCAAATAAATAGTACCATTGCAAGAATAAATGGTTTGATACCAACACCTTTGAGTTTATCAAGGCTAGTTTCCATGCCCAAAGCTGTCATTGCCATGGTTAATAAAAACTGATCCAAATGCTGCAACATCATCACCCATGATGTAGGTAATAGGTGAAAAGAGTTAAACCCAACTACAGTTAAAAAGCCAAGGGCAAACCAAGGTATGGTTAATGCTTCATGGGTATCTTTATAATCACTATTGCCATATTTACTCCACCACCATCCTACAAACAATAGCGCGGGAACAAGCAGCATCACACGGGTCATCTTCACAATCACGGCATCATTGCTCACAGTTTGACTTATATCACTTGCCGCACCTACAACCTGCGCGACTTCATGCACAGTTGCTCCGATATAAATACCCCAGCCGTGCGCATCAAGGTTCAATATGCCCAATTGATAAACAAGCGGATAAATCAGCATCGCTAGCGTACCAAACACCACAACAGTTGCAACGGCAGAGGCTGTTTGATGACCTTTGGCTTTCAGCACAGGCTCAAAAGCCAAAATCGCAGCCGCACCGCAAATCGCACTGCCAGCCCCGGTCAATATAGTCGTCTGTTTATCCATGCCCAAAACATGCACACCCACAATATAAGCGATAGATAGTGTGCTAACCACTACAATACTTGCTGTTGCAAAACCAATCCACCCAATCATCATAACTTCTTGTAGTGTAATATAAAAACCATAAAGCATAACCGCTAAACGAAGAATTCTTCTCGCCGTAAAACTAATCCCTGGCAACCACGCTTCTGGCATACGGTGATGCAAGGTATTGGCATAGAAAATACCCAGCACAATACCAATGATAAGCGGGCTGATGCCCCACTGGTGCACCCATTGCCACTGGCTTATTTGCGTGGCTGCTAACGCAAACAGGGTAACAAATAAAATACCATTGCTGGTATCAGCACGCTTTTCCTTACTAAACATAGCTTTTCTCCACAGACATATGGACGCACAAGCTACATTCTTATATTATAATAAATAATTATGATTTATAATGAAACATATCACCATATATGATATGTTTGCAGCATGAGTATTCACCCCGATCATCTGGCAAGTTTTGTTGCGTTGGTTCAAACAGGTAGCGTTAGTGCAGCAGCCGAATCACGCTGCTTAACACAACCTGCTATTTCCAACCAATTAAAGCGATTACAAGAATCTATTGGCATGCAGCTCTATCGAAGACAAGGGCGCGGCGTTCAACTCACAGGCATTGGTGAAGCCTTTTATATTCATGCTTTGAAAGTTCAACAATCTATGTTTGATTTAAATAGTTTTGCAGATGAATTACATGATTTGCAAGCGGGGCGTATTTATCTATCAGCCAGTCAAACCATTGCAGGCTCCCTTTTGCCTGCTGCATTGGTTTCTTTTCAGCAATTACACCCTAAAATTGAAGTGTTCGTGGATAGTGTAAATAGCCAACAAGTATTCGAAAGTATGGAGCATCATGATTTGGGTTTGGTGGAAAGCCCATTACCTTCAAATGTTCCTGAATGTTGCACTGTGGCACACCTTGGCGAAGATAAGATTGTCGCTGTGATGCCAGTTAACCATCCACTCGCAGCACATACATCCATTGAATTAACCCAACTTGAAGATTATCCCTTGATTTGGCGAGAACAAGGGTCAGGCACACGGGATATACTTGAGCGAGCATGGATAACAACAATGGGAAAACCTCCCCGCATTCAACTTTGTATGGGTGGTATGTCCGCCGTACTGGAATCCGTGCGGCAAGGTTTGGGTGTTGGCATGGTATCGCAATTTTGTTTACCAACAGGGGAGTCTATATTGACCACGCGCCCACTTCACCCACAATTATTACGCCCTATGAGCTTGTTACAACCTAGCCATGCTTCCCCACTGGCAAAAAAACTAGTTGGTTTTCTCGTGCCTTATTTGCGTTCACGATTAAGCCAATAGTGCTGTAATATTCCAATCCATACATAGGACTCACAGGTAAGAATACAATCTGCATCCAAAGGGGGTTGTTATGTTCTATAAATTTTTTGCATTATGTGCATGTGTCGCCATATTTTCTGTACCAACCCAAGCTGGAGACAAAGCCATTATGGGAACATTATTGGGAGCTGGGCTTGGCGCAGCCATTGGGCATTCAGCAGATAGAACGGGCGGAGCTGGTAAAGGCGCAGCCATTGGTGCAATTGGCGGTTACTTGGTTGGTCAACAAATGGATAAAAACAAAGCACGTACCGCCCCACCACCGCAGGCAAAACAAGCACATTCATACAACTGCCAAAGTGCATTAGATGACACTGATTATGCCTCAAATGTTCGCAATAAAGGTGAAAAAGTATTCTTGCTACAAAATGCTTTGCGTATTTGCCCTAGCAGTGCACGCATTCACAATGACCTTGGTGTTGCTTACTATCAACGCGCTCAACCATACGACGAGAAACGAGCCCGTTTAGAGCTTCAAGAAGCATTACGTATCAATCCAAATTATACCGTTGCACAGCGAAATTTGAGGGCTATGTGATAACCGCAAACAAATCGTTGAGATAATAGACATCCGGTTAACCTTTCCTCCCTTTCCCCTCCTAGGTTGGTCGGATGTCTTTTTTCATCACATTCGTAACAATATTTATGAATCAGGTGGTTTAATCTCTAAAGTTAGTGAAATTTAAAGGCCTATCTGCATCCATCGCACGCACCAATGCCATAGCTGCCTGCAAATCATCACGTTTTTTACCCGTCACACGTACTTGTTCACCTTGAATCGCAGCTTGTACTTTCATTTTTTCTTGTTTGATATTCTTCACTATTTTTTTCGCAGTTTCTTTATCCACGCCTTGTTTAATCGTCACTACTTGGCGGCGTGTATCACCACTGGCATTTTCCATATCGCCATATTCCAATGATTTCGCTTCTAATTTACGGCGTACCATCTTGGCGCGTAAAATTTCAGCTACTGTGTTTAAATTGTTTGCATCATCACCCACCAGCGTGATTTTTCCGTCATCCAACTCAATACTGGCTTTGCTATGCTTAAAATCATAACGCGTGGCGATTTCTTTTTTCACCTGATTCACCGCATTATCCATTTCCTGCATATCCATTTCACATACAATATCAAAACTTGGCATCAACCCATCTCCCAACCGATTTTACAGTTTTTACACACAAATCCTTCACCCGCCTCAAATGTCACATGTCGCTGACATTTCGGGCATGACAACTGTCGCAAACAGCGTTTATTTAACACTACAAACACTGCAATAGCTATCAACACACCACCTGATATAACATACCACATCAAAGCTTCTTTCCATATTGCCAAAGCAACCGTCACAATAATCACAATCGCATCAACCATCGCAATCGTTGAAAATGTCATCAAAAATGGGTTGTTGGGAAATACTCTATGCTTCACATTCACTTCCTTTTTTCAATAATCTATTCATTAATCAGATGAATGAACAACAACTCTTTCAAAATTCTCCAAGTAATATAGCCATTAAGACTACCGTGAGCAATACTCAGAACTTGCCAACAGTTGTCATAAAGCACAAATGAATTTAGAATCCATCATCACCACGCTAGGCACGATGTCTAACAAAAAAGAGGCGAGTTCCCATGAATAAAGTGATTAAGGTTCTAACTATTGATGATGAGGACACTGTACAAAGTATTCTTGCCGCATTCTTAAATCGTTATTTGGGTGATAAAGGTATGGAAAGTGACCTTAAAACGCTGAGTGACCCTGTACAAGGACTCTTTGAATTAAGCACCAACGGCGAACAGTATTCACTTATCCTTCTTGATGTGCGCCTGCCTAAACTAACAGGTGATGAAATTTACAATAGCCTCATTCATGTAAACCCTAATTTATTGGAGCGTGTACTATTTGTGACAGGTTACCCAGATGATTTAACAGAGCGTTTTCCAGACAAGTCACTGAATATTCTTCAAAAACCATTTCGGTATCAGAGTTTTACAGAGCAACTCTCTAAAATTCTCAATTTTGACGAAAAGTAAGCCTACACACTTCATTATCATATCAGTTTTCTCACTATAAAAGCGAATATTTAACTGTGCAAACATTACGCCCCTGGTCCACTAAACTACCCGAACGCAACTGGGCAATGGGTATTGCTGTGGTGTGTTTCAGCCTCCTTATCGCTCTGCCTTTTTTACCAGATAAAAAAAGTGATGTTATAGAAAAAAACCACGCCAATGCAGCCTCTACAAGTAACCAAGTGACAGTTGCTAGCATACAAAAAGATTCGCCTACAAAAAGCATCTCCAAACCAGTCGCATTACATGCCAAACAGGTTATTAAAAAAAACATAAAACCTGTAAAAACTCATCCTAAATCAATACAAAGACCTCAGAAAAACACTGCCTCTATTTCAGCACAAGCCTACTTTATTCAAGTCGGCGCATTTCAAGATAAAAAACATGCACAAAACCTGGAAAAAAGGCTCATAAAAAAGCATTGGTCAGCTATCATACAAAAGAAGACACATTTATATGCTGTGCAGATTGGTCCTTACAAAAATAAAGAGAAAGCCAACCGTATTAAAAAACAACTTTCTGATAAAGAAAAAATGAACGGGTTTATCACCCATCATGCCTATCCATAAAAAAATAGTGCCAAGCCACGCGTGGATTGCCTTAGGTGGCAACCAAGGTGATGTCCGCAACGCTTTCAAATCCGCTCGAAAAAATATCGCTGAACACCCTGACTGTAAACTATTGCATTCATCATTACTCTATCAAACCCCGCCACTTGGCCCTGCTGGTCAAGCCGATTATCTCAATGCCGCAGTTGCCATTAGCACCTATCTCGAACCCTTAAATTTATTGGCTATCTTACAAGATATTGAACACATACATGGTCGCATTCGACATGAACATTGGGGGTCTCGCACATTGGATTTGGATATACTTGCTTATGATGACCTTCATTTACAAAGTCATACACTTACCCTTCCACATAACCAATTACATGTAAGGCAGTTTGTGCTTAGACCATTATGTGACGTTACTCCCCTGTGGTTACACCCATCAATGAAGAAAAATGCCAGCGAGCTTCTGCAATCCTTACTTGATTCGGGCGAGCAACCACTAGAGAGTGGTTCACCATGGTAATTCAAAAGCCCCTAGATCAATGCCATATCGCCATTGAAGGTGCCATTGGTGTTGGTAAAACAACACTCACGCATAAGCTTGCAGAGCGGTTTAATGCCAGCACCTTGCTTGAAGATGTGGATGACAACCCTTTTATTGAGTTCTTTTACCAAGATCCAAGCCGTCATGCTATGTCCGTACAATTATCTTTTTTATTTTCCCGCTTAAAACAGTGGCAAAGCTTACAACAACCCAACCTTTTCACCCGTGGGCTTATCAGCGACTACATTTTTGCCAAAGATCGATTGTTCGCCAATATCAACCTATCAGATGAAGAACTGACATTGTACGACCAAGTTGCGAGCCTTGCCTGCATTGATATTGCCAAGCCTGATTTGGTAATTTATCTACAATCCAATCCTGATGTCGTGATGCAGCGTATTCGACAACGAGACTTGCGTATTGAACATGGTTTATCAGAGCCTTACCTCCGTGAAGTGATGGCGGCTTACGACCAATTCTTTTTTCGTTATCAAGATTCGCCTTTATTGGTTGTGCAAACCGACCATCTAAACTTTTCTGCCCGTGATGAAGATGTTGATGCTCTGCTTATGCGCATTCAGAATATGCGCTCCAATACCGAGTTTTGGGCTGAATGTGTTAGCTCTTAAGTCCACCAATCACTTATATGTCAGTGCTTGATAGAGAGTGTTTTTCTCACTTAATATATGTAAGATAGCGCTCTATCAGTCAGGAGGTTTCTATGCCTATCGTATGGAAAGAGGAATACAACACAGGTGAACCTGAAGTTGATAAGCAACATAAGGTTATATTCAAATACCTTGAAGATTTAGAAGCGCACATGCAAGCAGGCGACATCAACGATCGTTATATCAAGATGCTACTCGATAACTTGGGCATTTTTACACGTAGTCATTTTTGTTATGAAGAAATCTGTATGCGCCGTTTAAAATGTCCTGTTGCGGCTGAAAACAAAGAATATCATGCTAAATTACTTGCCGCCTATACACGCTATTGTGAGCGTTTTGAAGTTGAAGGCGCAAGCGATGATCTTATACAAAAATTACATGATTTTTTAGAAAGTTGGTTAGTCAATCATATTTTAAAAATTGATACACAATTACGCTCTTGCGTATAAACCATTCATTTTGTTATTAAATGCCCGTGCGCATTTATGCATTAGGGCTATGGCACACTCTCCAAATACCCCAAGCATTAATAGTAATCCATGAAATTTCCAGGAATATAAACCCCAAATTGTGATAAATAAGTGCAACAAAAAACAATGCCACACCACCCAATAAACTCAGTGAAAAATATAATAGTTTTTTATCAGGTCTCGATACTGTTAAATAATAAGCAATCAATATCACTATTGAACCCATCAAACTAAGGAACTGCTCAGGTGAGGTTAAATTCCAAGAGTAACTATCCATGCAGCAAGCCTATCAGTTTCGGCATTTGTTCCAATGCAGCCTGACGACCGCGCTCAATTTCTTGCTCTGGATTGGAGAAGTCATTCCACTGCGTAAAGCCCACTAACGGCTCTATCAATACATCCGCAAACTCTTTTTTATACTGGCGTAAATACAACGCTTTGATACGTGTTGACCAATCCACCATACCAATCACATTCGTAGGCTCATCGTCTTCACTCGGTCTTGCCCCCACATTTACAGCGACTACAAACTGCTCAGGTTTAGCAATCATCTGTGCTTCTTTGGCGGGCAATTCACTTGCCAAACCACCATCCACATAACGCTCTCCATTCATTTTTAAAGGATTAAAAACACCAGGAATTGCCATGCTTGCTGCAATAGAACACGCCAAGTTACCCTTTGAAAATATATGACACTCACCACATGGAAATGTTACGGCAGTGAGATGCAAAGGTATTTTAACGTCTAAAAAATCACGTCCTTCACACAAAATCTTTGCCATTTCAACCAAATAATTCACATCAGCCACAGCAATACCTGTCGCAGCACGTGTAAACCACACCGATTGCCGAGCTGCCGCTCCCAACCTAGCCAGCCAAGTGTTATCTTTATCCGAAGCATCACCCAATTCTGGTAGTTTTAATTGCCCAAAATCATCTGAATCCAAAAAGCTTATAACCCGCGCCTGTAATTTATGCGCATCAGGTTCAAGCGCATACATACTACCAAACAATGCGCCGATACTGGTTCCCACAATTGCATCAGGTCTTAAGCCATGTTCTTCTAAAACTTGCAATACACCCAAATGCGCCAAACCTCTTCCGCCACCACCACCCAGAGCAAGCACAAAACCATGTGACTCTTTAACAGGTAACCATCGTCTCCACCAAGTCATATTTCCTCCGGCAAACAGGCTTCCTCTTTCAACTTAGCACAAAGAACGCCTACCTCTTCAGTCGTCAAACACGATGCATGCTTACCTTCAATAAAAAACACATCCACCACACGCTCACCAAAGGATGTAATCGCGGCTCCTCTTAATGAAAATCCAGACTCATCAATAACCCATGCTAAACGTGCCAATAATGCTGGCTGTTCAGAAGCCGCGACTTCAATCGCAGTTTGATGCGTTGATGCCAATGCTAATTCACGAACACGAACAGGAACTTGTCGCATAAGCACACTTATTTTTGCTTGTGGAACGGCTGCTATTTCATGTTTTTCACAACCTTCTTGCAATACACTCTCAAGCCGCCTTTTTAATCGCGATAAATCAGAACCAATACTTAATGCCTCACCATCCATATTTTGCACATGAAAAACATCCAAAATACGACCATCTTTCAAATCAAATGCCTGGGCTGCCAAAACATTAATATGCCCTACCGCCATCGCCGTGGTTAATGCAGCAAACAAACATGGCTGCTCATTTGCCACCACCATTACAACCGTTTCACAACCAGCCTTATCAACATGCAAAGCCACACCATCATCTGCACCCAAGCCCACCAGCATCTGTCCTAAGGGATAAAGTTGTCGAGGCGGAAAATGCATCACGCAGCGCCAAGGAAGATTCTCAAACACCTCTTTTAAATCAGGTTGTTCCGAAGCATCTGCACGAGCCAAGCAGCTTTCAATACGTGTCTTCATACGCTCTGATAAGCGCTCTTGTAAGACTTCTTGTTTCTCACCACCTCGCATCAAAGAGCTGGCTGTTGCATGATATAACTCACTTAACAAACTGCCTTTCCAATCATTCCAAACATTTGGTCCTACTGCCGCAATATCTGCCACGGTTAGTAAAAACAAATAATTCAAACGTTCGACATCCACCACTTTTTCAGCAAATATCGCAATCACATCGGCATCGGACAAATCAAAACGTTGCGATGTTACAGCCATACTTAAATGTTTACGTACCAACCAAGAAACCAATTCTGTTGCATCTCGATTTAGACCTATTTTTTGGCAAAATTCATGTGCGAGAACTTCACCATTTTCCGAATGATCACCTGGCATGCCTTTGGCAATATCATGAAAAATTAGCGCTAAATAAAGTAGCTCAGGGCGGCTTATTTGATGAAATATTTGATGCGCCAGAGGCAAGCGCGTGTCATGCTCACCATGAAAAAAATTTCGTGCTTCGCCCACCGCACGCAGCGTATGTTCATCCACAGTATAAGCATGATAACGATTAAACTGCCCCAAACCGACAACATCTCTAAAACGCGGAATAAAACGCCCCAAAACACCCGTATCATTCATCATTTTTAATGCAGATGCGACATTGCGCCTATCTCTTAATATTTGTAAAAATACGGCATGTGCTTCTGGGTTTGCCCGAAAAGCATCATCAATTAGCGTTACATCAGCACGAATTTGGCGCAGCGCAGCACTGGACAAATGGCGATGCCCCAATTGAGAAACGTGAAAAATACGCAATAAACGCAAGGGGTCTTGTTTAAATACTTGAGTGTTTTGAATGCCCACACGTTGCCCTTCAAGGGTAAAACCATCATCAATATTACGTTCAAACGAAAAATACTGCGGATTTAACAACTCTTGAAAGTGCATGGTTAACAAACTTGCTACGCGCGCGATACGTCCTGCATGGCGAAAGTAATCTTTCATAAACAATTCAACCGATGGTCTATGCTCATCAGCAACATAGCCCATACGCTCGGCAAGCATAGCTTGCTGCTCAAAACCCAAGCGATCCGTTGGGCGTTTCATGATTAAATGCAGCGCTGCTCTACAGCGCCATAAAAAATCCTGTGCGGTACATAAATGTTCAAATTCTACCGTAGACAGGGCATTCAAACTTACCAAATCATCACAACAATCCGTGCCATACCATGCTTTTGCCATCCAAAATACGGATTGCACATCACGCAATCCGCCTTTGCCTTCTTTAAGGTCTGGCTCCATCAAAAAAGCAGTATCACCTGTGTGTTTATGACGCATTTCTAACTCTAAAAGTTTGGCTTCCACAAATGGTTTGCATTTACTTTTAAAAAAAATGCCCAACTTATCTTGCATCACTTCAAAATGCTGGCTTTCACCACAAATCAACCGTGCTTCCAAAGCTGCCGTTGCCGAATTCCAATCTTCTTTCACATGTGCCAACGTCTCTTTAACCGAACGTACTGCATAACCAATCTTTGCTCCCAAATCCCATAGAGCATAAAGAAACACCTCTAATTCTTGCCCACATAATTCATCCATTTCATCATCAACAAGAAACCAAATATCCCAATCTGATTGTGGAGCTAGCTCGCCTCGTCCATAGCCTCCCACAGCAACCAAATCAATAAATTTCGATGCATGTGGTGCTTTTTCCTTCCATAATTTCACCAACAACTCATCCACGCGCGCACACATATCGCGCATCATTACTTCACCCGATACTCCAGCATCCAACTGTTCGCCCACCGTATCGTACAATGCCTGCAACGGACTTTCTTTGTTTTGGTTTGCCACCTATGCCTCCAAATCCTTCTTTAACTCATCCAATAGCTTCAATGCATCCATCGGTCGTAACTGGTCAATACTCACAGCTTGTAGTGAAGCTTCCAAAGCTCGCAAACGATTCATTTCAGCGTCCTGACGACGACGTTCTGCTTCAGCAAATAAACCCAGTTGCGCTTTATCTTTACCACCATCCAAAGCCGCAGCGTGCTCCAAACGGTACAAATGCTCTCGTGCCCTTTTCACCACCGCAGGTGGTAAGCCAGCCAATTGCGCTACAGCCACTCCATAAGATTGATCTGCAGCATCTTCCACCACTTTATGCATAAAAATCACCTGCCCATTCCACTCACGCACCGTCACCGAAGCATTAAACGATTGCTCATATTCCTCAGGCAAATCGGTTAATTCATGGTAATGCGTGGCAAACAAACTCAACACGCCACTGGCAGCAATCAATTGCTCGGCAACAGCCCAGGCAATCGCCAACCCATCCCAAGTGCTTGTTCCACGACCAATTTCATCAACAATCACCAACGAGCGCGGCTCCAGTTGGTTTAAAATCGTTGCAGTTTCCATCATCTCGACCATGAATGTCGAACGCCCACTCGCCAGTTCATCACCAGCCCCGACCCGCGTGAACAATCGCGTGGTTAAAGGTACACGTGCCTCATCAGCAGGCACAAAACAGCCCGTATGTGAGAGCCAAACAATCCATGCAACTTGCCGCATATAGGTTGATTTACCACCCATATTCGGGCCAGTTAACAACATAAATCGACGTGATTTCGTATGCATATGCGTATCGTTGGCAACAAAATTTTCATCACGCAAACATTGCTCAACCACAGGGTGGCGACCACCCTCAATTTTTAATTGCTGACCAGCATGCACATCAGGTCGAACATAACGATATTCAAATGCGATATGTGCAAAACACGCCAACACATCCAAGCTCGCCACAGATGCGGCTGCCGCCTGAATAGCTGCTGCATCAGCAGCAATAGACTGACGCAGGATTTCAACAAGCTCGGCTTCACGCGTTAATGCAGCATCTTTTGCGCCCAATATTTCTGATTCAAAACTATGCAACTCATCAGTGATAAATCGCTCCGCATTCACCAAGGTTTGCTTGCGCACATATTCAGGTGGTGCGCTGACGGCTTGCGCCTTGGATATTTCAATAAAATAACCAAATACTTTATTATATTTCACCCGTAAATTTTGCATACCTGTGCGTTCACGTTCTTTGGTTTCATAGGCTTTTAACCAATCTCCTGCATCTTTTGCCAAGCCGCGCAACCTATCCAATTCCACATCAAAGCCTTGCTGAATCACCGCGCCACCATGAAAAATTGCGGGCAGTGTGTGCTCAATGCTTACATCCAGTGTTGCAGCCAAATCATGCAAGCCTAGCAATGCAGGTTTTATCTCTGCAAACAAACCTTCTCTATCACCCAGTGCTGCTAACAAGCTTGGTAAAGCCAGCATCGAATCAGCCAAACCTCGAAAATCACGTGGTGCTGCCCTGCTTAACACCACTCGTGTCAACATACGTTCCATATCCCGAATATGTTTCAAGCCATCACGTAAATCTTGCCGCGCATCTATATCATCCAAGAGGCTTTGTACCGCATCTTGGCGCTTGGAAATCAACGCCACATCAAGTGATGGGTAATCAATCCATTCACGCAACAAACGCGCCCCCATCGGCGTATTTGTTTTATCCAACACATGCATTACACCCGCTTTTACATCTCCATTTAATGAGCTATATACTTCTAAATTACGTCGTGAACGCGCATCAATTTGCATGCCAATGCCTTGTTCTTTGAATATAGGTAATTGCAAATGCGACAGCTTACACTTTTGTGTTTGTTCCAAATAAACCAACACCGCGCCCACTGCCGCAGCGGCCAAAGGGTGAGTTCTCAAATTCAGAGCATCCCAATCGCTTACACCAAAGCGTTGTTGTAATTGCTCTTGCATCACTTCACTGGAAAAGCTCCAATCACCAGGTCGATAAATTTGATAATCAGACAGGCTATCATCCTTACTGTGCAGCAATACTTCCGCTGGATGCAACACCGCTAAGTTTTCATCCAAACAGGCATCACTCTGCCCCTGCAATAATTTCCAAATGCCCGAAGCCAAATCAAGAGAGGCAATACCCCAAGTATCGGATTTACGATACACCGCCAATAACGGTGCAGCCTGCTCTTGCAGCAGTAATTCTGATTCAGTGATGGTGCCGGGTGTCACCACACGCACAACTTCGCGGCGCACAGGGCCTTTTTTACCATCAGGGGCTTCCATCTGATCACAAATAGCCACACGTTTGCCTGCAGCCACCAATTTCGCCAAATAGTTTTCTGCCTGATGCCAAGGCACACCAGCCATGGGGATGTCTGCACCATTAGCTTTGCCGCGTTTGGTTAGGGCAATATCCAACACTTTTGATGCTTCAACCGCATCCTCAAAAAACATCTCATAAAAATCGCCCATACGATAAAAAAGAAGGCAATCAGCATATTCAGCCTTAATGGTTAAATACTGTTGCATCATGGGTGTATGCTTGGATAAATTAGGTAAAGACTTGGACATGGGCAAAGATTAACAGGTCAGCTAAAAGTTTCATTGAATGAAACATTAAGTCGACCTAGGAGCATACAGGGGAGGGGGGAAAGGGTATGCTCACTAGGTCAACAAACTGTATGGGAAATCATCCCTTATAAACCCTCTATCGCGGAGTACACCATCTACTTTAGCACAGTTATGCAACAAAGCCCATGCATACTGAAACAACACATCTAAATCATTGTTATCTTGTATATTTTTTTACAGGTGCGAAAGCCATGCGGTGAATCGGGCAAGGGCCATATTCACGCAACGCATCCATATGCACTTTTGTTCCATAACCTTTGTGTTTAGCAAATTGATATACAGGATACTTATAATCCAAATAGCACATCAACCTATCCCGCACAACCTTAGCAACAATTGAAGCGGCGGCAATTTCCTGCACCAAATCATCACCACCAATCACTGCGGACACTGGGTACGCCATATTAGGCACACGGTTACCATCCACCACCACTTCAGATGGCGCAATTGGCAAAGCCTCCACACAACGCCGCATGGCAAGCATGGTCGCATGCAAAATATTCAAGCGTTCAATATCCTCAGTTGTACCCTGCGCCACCGCATACGCCACAGCATGTTTACGAATATGATGGTATTGTTTGATGCGTTTTTTCTCAGATACACGTTTGGAATCGCGATACTTTCCCAGCATCGGGTCATCAGGTGATAAAATCACCGCCGCTGTCACCACAGGTCCAGCCAAAGGTCCGCGCCCAACCTCATCAACACCTGCTAACATTTATTTCCCCTGAAACAACTCTTTGATACCACCAATCGCACCCAAAGTTGCTGTCGCATCAATCGGCATAAACACTGTTTTATCGCCCTCACCTGATGCACCAATAGTATTCAAAGTATCTAAATAACGAATAGCAATCAGATACTGGCTAAAGCCTTGTTCACCCAACGCTTCTTTAAGTTTATCCAAGGCTGCTTTTTCACCATCGGCCTCAAGAATACGTGCTGTACGATTACCCTCTGCTACCAAAATCGCTGCTTGTTTTTCGCCTTCGGCTTTTAGAATATCCGATTGACGTGAGCCTTCTGCTTCCAAAATTGCTGCACGTTTATCACGTTCTGCACGCATTTGTTTTTCCATCGCAGCTTGCACTTCTTGCGGCACCAGTAAATCTTGAACTTCCACACGTTTTACTTTAGCTCCCCAATCATCGGCAGCTTCATCCAGACTAATTTGCAAGCGTGTATTAATATCTTCACGTGAGGATAAGGTTTTATCCAATTCCATCTCACCCACCAAACTACGCAATGTGGTCTGCCCCAGCTTTTCAATAGCATTAGGAAGATTGGAAATACGATATACCGCATCATGCGGATTGGTAATTTCAATGTAGAGCAGCGCATTGATTTCAATACTAACATTATCACGCGTAATCACTGTTTGTGATGGGAAATCAAGCACCGTTTCACGAATATCAATACGCGCCATACTTTGCAGCCGTGAATACGATGAGTCACCACTATCACCCAATAAACGTCCTAAAGCACCACTGGATGCAGGGCTCTTCCAAATAAATTCACGTGGCTGATCCAAAAAGGGTACAATGAAGTTAATCCCTGGCATCAAGGTACGATTATAATTCCCCAAACGCTCAATCACCATACGCTCTGAATTACGAATCACCACAATACCTTTATAAACAAGCACAATCACCAATACTGCAACACCAATCATTACCATATCCATCGCTTCATACCTCACTTTTTATCTGCCTTTAATTTCTCAATAAATAATGTACTACCATCAACACGTTCAATGCATGCAACTTCGCCAGTCTCAAATATATCCTCAGATTCTGCCGCCCACGACACACCTTTATACATCACACGACCACGCGGTGATACACGTTCAACTACCTCTACCTGCTTGCCTATCATATACGAAATATCATCAGGGACTTCTTTTGTTGCTGGCGAGCGAAGTGAGCGCATGAATACGGATACAACAATGGTCGCAAACACAAATACAAACCATTGCACCGTTAATGAAATGTCTACCAGCGATGCAATTAAACCCGTTATTGCTGCGCCACCTGCAACAGCTAGCAAATAATAAGAGCCCAATAATAACAATTCGACCACCGCAATGACACTCGCAGCAATCAACCATATGTGCCAAACTTCCAAGCCTAGTGACTCAAACATATTACCTCCTACGTCTTAGATTGCTAATA
>JAUZQR010000037.1 GCA_030950865.1 Mariprofundaceae bacterium
GCCAATGTGTACTGTTCACCGATGAAAAATTCCTGGCGAGTAAGATATGCATCCAACGAAGTAAGATAGACTTTGATTTTTGCGACGGCATCTTTTTTCTTGCGGCTGTTCTGGCTATCAGCATAAAGCGGGTAGAGTTCGCGCTCCAACTGTTAGACCGCCAGGCGCATCTGAGCACGCTCAGCTGGTGAACCCGGTTTCAATGGAGGGTGTGGGTAACGTTCATCCAGATATTCATTTACAACTGAAGATTCGAAAAACACGATATCACGGTCGATTACAGTAGGTAATTTTCCGTAAGGGTTAATTTTCATGAAATCTGCGGGGAGGTTGTCAGCTTCTAATTCTTGGGTTTCGACTGGTAGTTCTTTTTCTGCCAAAACAATACGGGTACGATGCGAGTTGGGACAATGGGCATCAGAATACAGTTTGATCATCAAATCCTCCAGATGTTCGACAGGCAGAAGGCCTTGCCAAAACGGTCGCGCAGTGTAGCGGGATGGCTGAAAAAATAAAGTCTATTCTGAAATATCGTCGAGTAGCGATAATGATGAACAAGTAATGTTGTGATGTGTGAGACTTTTGATACATTGTGGGGCAGTTTTTTAGCCATCATTATTCATCGATTGCTGCCAACATAAAAACACGTGAGAATGACTGCATTGGATAAATAATGCATTTTATACTTTAAAATAATATAACAAGGACAATGCGACATGTGGTTTAAGAATATTCAGTTTTATAAATTTGAGGATGATTTTAAGTTGACCGCAGAACAGTTGCATGAAGCTTTATTAGGCCGCAAAGCACGCGATTGTGGGCAGATGGAGATGGCTTGTGAGGGTTGGAGCAAGCCCTTGGGTCATGCAGGGCAGATGTTAGTGCATGAGAGCAATGGTGCATTGATGCTTTGTATGCGTCGTGAGGACAAGGTGTTACCGGCTTCACTGGTACGTGAGCAGGTGGTTGAACGTGCTTTCCAGATTGAAGCTGAAGCGGGCCGTCCGGTGGGGCGAAAAGAAAAGGGCGATATTAAAGAACAGGTGTTGCAGGAGCTGATGCCAAGAGCCTTGGTGCGTGCCAGCCATACCTATGCCTGCATTTTACCACAGAAAGGGTGGTTGATTGTCAATGCTTCCAGCGCTAGTAAAGCTGAATCATTGATTGAGTTGTTGCGTAAGACGCTTGGAACATTAAATGTTGTACTTCCAGCGACCAAGGAATCACCGGAATCAGCGATGACGCGCTGGTTGATGAATGATACTGCTCTGCCTGAAGGATTTGACGTGGAAGATGAATGTGAAATGCAGGCTGGAGAAGGTGCTGAAGGCGTAGTGCGTTGTAAATATGTCGACCTTTCTTCTGCTGAAGTGCGTGCTCACGTTTCTCTGGGGCGACGGGTGAAGAAGATGGCAATGAATTGGCGTGAGCGTTTGT
>JAUZQR010000370.1 GCA_030950865.1 Mariprofundaceae bacterium
CGGTGTTTCACCACCATGTCGAATACGGTCTTCCAAAGCTTCTATGAAATCTTGATTGCTATTGATACCCCGCTGTTTTAAAAGCTGGTTACGTGTTGCAACTTCAATAATAACTGCCAACGAACGCCCTGGACGAATGGGAATACGAACACGTGGCAAATCCACTTTATGAATACAAACCGTATCATTCTCGGACATCACACGATCATCTTCTTTCAAGCTTTCCCAAGCAATAAGCTCAATCACCAAGCGTACACGCTTGGTATCTGTAATTGCCGCAGCCCCATACAAATCACGAATATTTACCACGCCCAAACCACGCAATTCCATGTGATAACGCAGTGCCTCTGGGCTATGCCCTACCAAAATACCAGGACTTGAGCGCACCACTTCAACCATATCATCGGCAATCAAGCGATGGCCTCGTGAAATCAACTCCAAACCAATTTCACTTTTACCAATCCCGCTCGCTCCTGTCAGTAATACACCCAAGCCATAAATATCCATATAGACACCATGCTGCCACGCTCTGGGAGCCAAACGTTTTGATAAAAATAGCAGCATATCAGTCATAAATGTTGATGATGCCAACTCTGAAACGAACAATGGTGTTTGCGTTCGTTCCGCAGCCTCTAGAATAATAGCAGGCGGCTCAATGCCGCGCGTAATCACAACACCTGCAAGGTTTAAATCAAAAACAGCATCAACGGCTTTTTTTTGCACAATGGGTGGTTTGGTTGCAAGGTAATGCAACTCTGTTTGCCCAATAACCTGTAAACGGTAATCATTCAGATTCTCTAAAAATCCAGCAAAAGCCAAAGACGGCTTTTGCATACGCGGATGATCAATATATCGATGTAAACCTTGTTCGCCCGTAATCAAACGCATCTGCATAACTTCGCCCTGTTCGGCAAAGATTTCACCCAGCGTAATACGAGGGTTTTTACTCATTTAATGCGTAAAACTCATGGCAACTGTACACCAGAAAATAAATCGCTCATGGCTTGTATATCATCAACCGCCATAATGGATTCACGAAACTCAGGTTTCTGTAATAAGCGCGCCAGTTTTGCCAATAATTCTAAATGCTGACCTTCTTCATCATCAGGCACCAATAACATCACAACAATATAAACGGGCTGGCCATCAATGGCATCAAAATCAATGCCCTCTGGATGCCTAGCCATGGCAATGACGGGTTCAGGCAAATCAGACATACGGCTATGAGGTATGGCTACCCCATGACCGATGCCTGTACTTCCCAAATGCTCTCGTGCCATAATGAGTTCCAGCACCTGATCTGGATCCATGGCTGGCAATAGCCCTGCTATTTCAGTAATCAGTGCGCGTTTACTACATGCAGTAGAGCCAAGTAAAATGTGCTCGACTGGAATCATTACGTCAGTATTCATGGTTATGCAGCTTCTGGCTCAATCCAGTTCAATGAACCATCCGAACGGCGGTATAAAGCATTCAATGTATCTGTATCAGCATTGGTAAACATCAACACTGTTTTATTTTCTGCTAATTCCATCTGCATGACAGCTTCATCCACACTCATAGTATGCGCCTGAATATTCTCATGATTCACGACTTCTGGCACATGTGTTTCAGGCAATTCTTCTTGGCCTTTACCTGTATCAATCACACTATGAGAAACTTTAATTTCCCGCCCCTTACGCTGGCCATGATTGGACATATGTTTACGTAATTTTGCACGGTAACGTTTTAATTGGCGATTTAATTTATCCATCACACCATCAATGGATGCATACATATCATCTGTTTCGTGCGAGCCATGGATATTGATGCCATTGGCTTGCATATTCACTTCGCAACGCTGGCGAATCTTCTCAACCGACAAAACAACATGAACATCCACAACATGATCAAAGGAATGTTTCAGATGTTGTAACTTCTCATCCACATAAGCCTTTAAAGGATCCGTGAGCTCGACATGTCGTCCTGTAATGGATACTTGCATATTTGTTACCTCCGTCCTTGCGATGTACGTGCTAAAGAAGCACGTTTTCTTTGGCTGCTCGATGGCAACCCAAGTTGTTCACGATACTTGGCTACGGTGCGTCTGGCAATCTCTATACCTTCTGCCATTAACCTATCCGCAACAGCCTGATCCGAAATTGGTTTTCCTGTTGGCTCTGATTGAATCAAAGTCTTGACCCGTTGCTGTACACGGTGCACTGAAATCATGCCACCACCACGCATCGGCAGACCCGATGAGAAAAAACGCCGCATCTCAATAAGCCCTAATGGGGTATGTGCATACTTGCCGTTGGTCACACGAGAAATCGTTGATTCATGCAAAGCAACCTGCTCAGCAACATCTTGTAATGTAAGCGGCTTTAAACCAAGAATGCCATGTTCCAAGAAAGCTTTCTGGCATTGAGCAAGGCAAATGCCCACTTTCATTAACGTCTCACTACGCTGATCTAAGGCATACATCAACCACTTGGCTTCCTGTGCTGCAGAAGTCATAAACTCTTGGTCTTTACCGCTCCATTTATGCCCGCTCCACTGCTCACTCATGCGCACACCACGCCAGCCAGATTTAGGCACTTCTACTTCAATCTCGCCGCTATTCAGACGGCGAAATATAATTTCGGGACGCACATAAATATTCGGCTCACCACGCAACCCATGTCCTGGAAAGGGATCCAAACGCCGCATGCACTGCCGTGCTTGCAATAAGTCTTCCAACGTACAATCAGCTTTACTTGCCAAGCTAACATCATCTTCCAATAAATCTTCCGCGAAATGCAATAGTAATCGACGCGCAATTTTTGATGCTTGATCATTACCCGCCAGTTGCAACATCAAACATTCGGTTAAATCACGCGAACCAATACCTACAGGCTCTAATTCTTGAACCTCCTGCTCCAACACATCAATGACCTGCGATGCTGTGACATTCATTTCATCGGCAAGCTCAGAAGGGTTTGAGCGGAAATAACCATCATCATCCAATGAATCAATCAAAGCATGCGCAATTTTACGCTCCTGCTCCTGCATGGGCTGGCAATTAATTTGTTCGTGTAAGGATTCGCCAAGGTTTAGCTCTTCATGCCATTGTTGGTCACTATCCAATAAACCTTCACTACTCGAAGCCGCATACGATGACTCCCAACGACCATCATCCTTCTGCCATTCTTGTTCATCTGTACGCGTCTCTGATGCAGCTGCATCATTTTTTTCTGCTGCCAAGTCTTGTACTTGTATATTTGGGTCAATCTCCAATAATGGATTGCTTTCCAAACAATCTTCAAGATATGTCTCAAGCTCCATCGAACTCATCGCCAAGACTTTTAAACTTTGTGTTAGTTGCGGCGTTAAAGCAAGACGTTGCCCCAACTTTTGAGATAAGTTTGTGCCTATCGGAGAGCCTGCCATTACGACAAAACCTCACTCACTGGGCATGATAAAAAAATGTTGGCATTAGCAATAAAATAAATCATCTGCACCATGGTTTATAGCCTTTTTTAAACGTGTCAGCAAGGTATATTTTATGGCTTAAAGAACCCAATCAGGCGTTTTCTTTGTTTTGCAAAGGTTTCAGCATCTCTGCCAGTTCACCATTGGTGTGCATTTCATTAATAATATCGCAACCACCCACAAACTCGCCCTTAATATATAGCTGTGGAATGGTTGGCCAATCTGCGTAAGTTTTAATACCTTCACGCACTGCTGAGTCTAGCAACACATTTACTGCGGCATATGGCACATCATATGAGCCAACAATGCTAGAAACCTGTTGTGAAAACCCACACTGTGGCATTTGCGGTGTTCCTTTCATAAACAACACCACATCATTGCCTTTTACCACACCATCAATTTGATCCAAAACTGCATTACTCATAATAACTCCATTTAACTCTTTATTCAGCCCGTGTTTTCAATGCCAGCGCATGAACTGCGGCGCGCATATTGTCACCCAAAGCAGCATATACCATCTTATGCTGTGCAATGCGTGTCTTGCCTGCAAAGCTTGCTGACACCACCTCCATCTCAAAGTGGTCATCCCCTGAATAGCACGAAACATGCACTTCTGCGTCAGGCATAGCTTCGAGAACCAATGCTTTTAGTGTGTCTGGATGGATTGCTTCAGTCATATAATTAAAACCTGCATCTTCATATAATATGGTGGGCTCACTAGGACTCGAACCTAGAACCAACCGGTTATGAGCCGGTTGCGCTAACCAATTGCGCCATGAGCCCGCATGGGAAGCGCGCAAGCTAGTCAGGCAAACCATACATGGCAATGTATGAACAATCGTTTTACCATCCGCCCATGAATCCAACAACTTTTTCCGAATTAGATCTTCCAAAGACCTTGCTACAAGGCATTGACGAGCTTGGTTACACGGAGCTTACCCCTGTCCAACAAATTGCTTTACCGATGACATTAAAAGGAAAAGATGTTGCAGGGCAAGGGCGAACAGGTACGGGCAAAACAGCCACGTTCTTAATTACCATCTTCAATCACTTGTTATCCAAGGAGCCCAAACAGGGTCGAACTGGGCAACATCCGCGTGCAGTGGTGATTGCTCCAACCCGCGAATTGGTGATTCAAATTGGTGAAGATGCCAAAAAACTCGGCAAACATACCGACCTAAAAATTCATACTGTCTACGGCGGTGTGGATTATGAGAAGCAACGCAAGGCATTTGAAGGTGGCGTTGATATATTGATTGGCACGCCTGGCCGCTTGATTGACTATCTCAAAAAGAACTGTTACAGCCTAAACCGCACTGAAATCATGGTGCTCGATGAAGCCGACCGCATGTTTGACCTTGGTTTTATCAAAGATATTCGTTTTATGTTGCGCCGCTTACCCAAATATAATGAGCGCCAATCGCTTTTATTCTCTGCCACCCTCTCTCATCGCGTGATGGAATTGGCATACGAACATATGAATAACCCTGAAAAATTACGCGCTGAAGAAGGCGAGTTAACCGCATCAGGCATCACAGAATCGCTTTATCACACAGCGATGGAAGATAAAGTCCCTCTGCTTATCCATTTATTACGCCAAGATAATGTTGAGCGCGGCATCATTTTCATCAATGAAAAGCGTGATGGCGAACGTGTTGCTCGTCAGTTGGCAAAATATGGTTTTAAAGTTGGCATTCTATCAGGTGATGTGCGCCAGAAAAAACGTATGCGCATTTTAGAAGATTTCTCACAAGCCAAACTACACTTATTGGTTGCCACTGATGTGGCTAGTCGTGGCATACATATTGATGGTGTCACACATGTATTTAATTATGATTTACCTGATG
>JAUZQR010000371.1 GCA_030950865.1 Mariprofundaceae bacterium
TATTGAACACAGCAATGTCATAAGTTCCATCAAAGCGCCATGTACCCTCTTCATCAGCAGCAGCCAAGAAGACAACCACATCAGCCACATCAGCAGCTTCTTTGGCTCTGCGAACACCTTCCTGCTCAATCGTATCCGTGCTTTCTCGCATACCCGCTGTATCAATCAAACGCACAGGAATACCATGAATTTCAAAGTCCACTTCCAATACATCACGCGTCGTACCAGCAATATCACTGACAATGGCACGCTCACGTCCAGACAATAGGTTTAACAAACTCGATTTTCCAACATTGGGGGCACCAACAATCGCAATCGACGCACCTGAAAACAGTCGCTCACCAAAGGATGCTGATGCCAACAGTGACTGCATAGGCACACTTAAATCACGTTTTAATTGATCACATAACTGGCTTAAAAATAATTCGGGTATCTCTTCTTCAGGAAAATCCAAACACGCCTCAACATGCGCAACAATGCCTGTTAAAGCATGCATTAAAGACTCTATCTTTTGACCAAACATACCCGCCAAATGCTTCTGTGCTTGTTTACCAGCCCGCTCCGTTGCGGCATCAATGCATGCCACCACTGCCTCTGCTTGGGATAGATCCATACAACCATTTTCAACAGCCCTACGGGTAAATTCACCTGGCTCTGCGGGCACACAGCCTAAATCAATACAACGGCGTAGCAGTGCATGTAAAAGGACAGGACTACCATGCCCTTGTAACTCCACCACGTCCTCACCTGTATAAGAAGCCGGTCCTGGAAAATACAATACTAGACCCGAATCAATGACTTCATCATCCGTGTCTTTCCACATGCAAAGTTGAGGGTAACGGGGCTTGAATACTTCCTTATGCGATAAAGACTTTGCAACAGGCAAAGCCTGACTTCCCGATAGGCGTATAATGCCTATACCACCACGTCCCATGGGTGTTGCGATTGCAGCGATGGTCGTGGTGGTAGCGTTCATAAAAGGGCGTATTAGATAGCGTTAAGCTTTTTCATCACATACCACTGCTGTGCAATCGCCAATGTATTATTCACAACCCAGTATAATACCAAACCAGATGGGAAGAATAAAAACATAATGGTGAATACTGGTGGTAAGAACTGCATGATTTTTGCTTGCATAGGATCAGCAGGTTGTGGGTTCAATTTCTGTTGAATAAACATGGATATACCCATAACAACAGGCAAAATGAAATACGGGTCCTGCACAGATAAATCTTGTAACCAGCCAATAAAAGGTGCTTGGCGCATTTCAATCGACATCAAAAGAACTTTATATAAGGCAAAAAATACAGGTATTTGAATCAAAATCGGTAAACATCCACCCATAGGGTTCACTTTATTCTTTTTATAAAGCTTCATCATTTCCTGACCCATCTTCTGACGGTCTTCACCATATAATTCTTTCAGCCTAGCCATTTCAGGCTGAATTTTACGCATGCCCGCCATGGATGAATAAGCTTTGTGTGTTGGATAAAAGAAAATGATTTTAATCACAACCACAAGCAAAATAATACACCAGCCGAAGTTCTGAACATATTGAAACATCCACATCATGAACTTATGCATCGGTTTGGCGATAAAAGAAAACACGCCAAAATCAACCGAACGTTCCAAACCAACACCCAGGGTTTTCATTAGCGGAATAGATTTAGGTCCCATATAAATATCCGATGCAAACACAGCATCTTCTCTATCTAAAACACCATCATCCAATACACCCGCCTGATAAGAGCGACCATCACCCTTATAATAATAACGATAATCATGATCCTTTTGGCTAATCAGTGCGGTAATAAAATACCTATCCATCATGCCTGTCCAACCACCAATCGCAGCCAATTTTACAGGTGTTTCATCCAAATCATCATAACTTGGCTCTTTTAACTCGCCATTAAGCAAGCCTGTTGGCCCCATATGTTCATAAAAGGTATCTTTGGTTTTATCAGGGTTTCGCTCCACCACTTGGCGGAACATTTTCATGCCACCACCATTTAAGATCCTATCCTCAACATGGATAATATATGTGCCTGTTGCAAGACTTAAAGAACGCTGCCAAGTTTTACCATTGTCCAAAGTAGCTTGAAAAATTTTAGTTTGAGCGTTCGCTGTAGAAGGTGAAGAAACTTGCTTAAACGGTGTTGCACGCTTGTGACCCAGTATACCAGCATTTACATAAACATTGTGACCTTCGCCTGTATGTAAAACACTTACATGTTTGGTATCAGGTTCAGTTGTCTCATTGTAAGCTAATAACTCACCCTCTGTAATCCAGCCTCTATCATCCATGCCTACACGAATCATATCGTTGCCCATGTAAAACGTTTTTAACGCATTCGCTTCAACACTGGATACTTGCTCAATGGATTTAACATCCATATCAACAGGTCTTAATTCAGGAGCCAGTCTGTTATCTTCAACTATCTGCTGAGGACTTTCAGATATTACTTTGGATTCAACTACCTCTGACTCAGACTGTGGGAAAATAACTCCCCAACCGAGTAAAATCGCAATCGATAATGCGAAAGCCAATAGCATATTACGCTGTTCCATGGGAACTCCTTACTTGTTAGAAACTTTAAGAAAATCTGGCACAGGATCATAACACCCTTTTACCATAGGGCGACAACGGCATAAGCGTTTCAACCCTAAAAAACCACCCCGAAATGCGCCATGTTTTTCCACAGCTTCAATCATATAAGATGAACAAGTAGGTGTATAAATGCAGCGGTCTGCCAAAAATGGAGAGATGCAATAACGATAAACATAAACAGGGAAAAGAAATATATGTTTCATGATAGTGGTAAAGGATTCTTTTGCATAAGTTTGGTCAATAATGCTAAAGCATTCTCCTGAATATCAAACTCTTTACGAAAGTTTACCATTGGAATAATCAAAATATCCAGCCCAGAAACTTTGGCGATATGGCAACGAAAGACCTCACGCCAATGACGCTTAAACTGCTGACGTTGTACAGCATTACCATACTTTCTCGATACCGCAAATCCAATACGCCCATAATTTAAGTCGTTTTTTCTATAAATACAGCGAAAATCACAACAAGAAAAACGCCGTCCCTTCTTCATGCCTGCAAAATCTTGCTTGGAACGAAGTCGGTAATTAGAAGAAAACTTCTGATTCAGGTAGAAAGGCGCTTACGGCCTTTGGCACGGCGACGGTTAATCAAAGCACGACCTGAACGGGTTGCCATGCGGGCACGAAAACCGTGGGTACGGGCGCGTTTGATGCGACTTGGTTTATATGTAAAGCTCATAGTGTTCTCCTGCAATCATAAAAAAGGGCGCGAATAGTAAAATTTAGGGCGTTGATGTCAATATAAAACATTGATTTTGATTATTCCCCCATCTTATTCTTATTCTTTATAATAAGAAGCGAAGCAGCTCTAAAAAACTCCAATATGGATATAGTGGCTTTCACATGTATGATTCTGACGATGAATAACCCTACATGGACAAGCCAGTGGCAAGATGTCATCAATCAATTACAAGACCAGCTTCCAAGCCAAAAGTTTGATGCTTGGATTCACCCTCTTGAAGCTAGAAAGGTTGATGATGGTGTTTTTATAGCCTGTGCAAGCAACTTTTTTATCAACGGTTTAAAGGCCGATTGCGGCTCAATATTTGAAGCCTGTGTCCATGATGTGTTTGGTCAAGATATAAAGATTCATTATGAAATTGGCGCCCCACAAACGAAAAAAGTAGATAAAACGGCTGATAAAAAAGCCCTTGCCTCAAAAGTTGATGGTAATATTGACCCGCGTTTTACATTTAAGAATTTTATTGTCGGTTCCAGCAATGAATTTGCCTTTGCAGCCTGCCAAGCTGTGGCTGAAAAGCCTGGTGAAAGTTATAATCCTCTTTATTTACATGGCGGTGTAGGTCTTGGAAAGACACATCTTATTCATGCAATATCCAACCAATTATCACAAAAAAACAATATTAAAATAGCTTACAGAACAGGCGAGCGTTTTACCAATGAACTCATCAAAGCGATTGGTAGCCGATCAACTGACCAGTTTCGTGAACATTACCGCAAGGTTGATGTATTAATTATTGATGATGTGCAATTTATTGCAGGTAAAACCAGTACCCAAGAAGAATTCTTTCATACCTTTAACGCGCTTCATGAAGTCCATAAACAAATTATCCTTGTATCTGATCGTAATCCGCATGATATGAGTCATTTGGAAGAGCGTTTACGCTCTCGTTTCAATTCAGGCTTGGTTGCAGATATTCAACCACCTAATTTAGAGACGCGTTTGGCAATTTTGGCAAGTAAAACAGATTTGGCAGGTATCACATTAGACAAAGATGTTTCTTATTTATTGGCATCACGCATCACCAACAATGTTAGGGAACTTGAAGGCGCACTTACCCGTCTTACAGCGTTTTCACATTTTACAAAAAAATCCATTGATATGGATATGGCTAAAAATGTTCTACGCGAACAACTACATGTTGTTGTTCGTAGTATAACTATTGAAGATATTCAAAAGAAAATAGCAGACTATTATGGCATTGCCCCCAAAGAGATGAAATCCAACAAACGCAGCCGCAACATTGCCTTTCCTAGACAGGTTGCGATGTATATAAGTAAAGAATTAACCCAGTCATCCTTGCCTGAAATCGGTTCTTCTTTTGGTGGCAGGGATCATACAACAGTATTGTATGCCCATAGAAAAATAGATGCACAACGCCAAGAGGATCGTGCATTTGACGATGAAATATCACACCTATTAAACACCTTACGTGGCTAAAAAATAATAAATCATGGTTATAGGGTGAAATTACATGCGTATTGCTTATCATACGGGATTATAGAGGGTTGTGAATATTCTTTGGTAAACAGGATGGGTAAGATGTGGATTGTTTGGGAGTAAGTGTGATGTATATAGATAAAGATATACATACGAGGTTTTATACACATTTCATTCACACTATTTACTGAAATGATTAAGTGATAAAAAGCAACCTAACTATTTGAAACACCAATGAATTTAGAGTTATCCAGTTATCCACAGCTATTACTACGATGACTATATTTTTTGTAATTAAGTATTTATAAAGGAGTAAAGCATGCATCTTTCAGTTTCACGAGCATCTTTATTGCAGCAAGTTCAACATTGTCAGGGTATCGTTGAAAAGCGTAGTACCAAACCTATTTTGTGTAATTTATTTTTATGTGCAGAAGCTCAAACACTTAAAATTATCGGTACTGATTTACAAATGGCAATTTCAGCAAGTATTGAAACCCAAGTAATGGAGGTTGGTGAAACCACTGTCTCGGCACAAAAATTATTTGAAATTATTAAAGAGCTTGATGCAGATCAAGATGTTGAATTAAAAACACAAGACGCATTTTTATTAATTCAAAGTGGTCGTTCTCGTTTTCGTCTATCAGTGATGCCTTCAGAAGATTATCCAGGTATGCCAGATGATGATACCGATATGAATTTTGAATTGGATAGCCAGCAGTTGGCTAAAATGATTGCAGGCACAGCATTTGCCATGTCCAATGATGAAACACGGAAATATCTGACGGGTACATTGTTTGAAACCGATGAAACATTGGGGTTTCGCTTGGTAACCACCGATAGCCATCGCTTGGCACTGGTAGAATTGCCTTTGGATGCATCCTTAGAAGCTGTGAAATGCATTGTTCCGAAGAAGACTGTGGTTGAGATTCGTAAAATATGCGAAGAGCAAGATGGGGCTGTACGTTTAAGCTTGGGCGCAAGGCAAATAAGACTACAATGTGGTACATATACTCTGAGCAGCAAAGTGATTGATGCAACCTTCCCAGCTTATGAAGAGGTCATTCCCAAGCAGAACCCACGTCAGGTGGATGTAAGCTGTAAAAAACTCGATCAGTCATTGCGCCGCAGTATGATTGTTGCCAATGAAGTCACCCATGATGTGCGTTTAACC
>JAUZQR010000372.1 GCA_030950865.1 Mariprofundaceae bacterium
AAGAAAAAACGTGAAGTAAAAAGTATCCGGCAGCTGGCGCAGCGTAATATTGTAATTTCGGTGCTTTTGTTTGCGGTATTGATTGGTACGGTGTTTGTGGCATTTAACCGTGCGGGTGATGGTGTGCGTGATCTTTCTAACCTTTATGGGCAGCAAACAACACTGGAACGTTTTAAAGGTTCTTTGCCCAACGTTCTTTTACCATTGAATGACTTTACATTGACGGGAAATAAGCTGGATATTGAGAAAATCAAGAGTGCATCGGATGATTTTTTACGTCTTTATGGGCAGGTGAACCAACTTCCTTCTTTGGATGCAGGAGATGTGAAGAGCTTGACGGAAGTACATGATTTAATGAAGGAAGTTATTAAAATTGCCGAAGATATCACCAGTGGTAAAATATCTTCTGACATGGCAAGTAATGTGACCGTGGTGGCACAAAGCTTGGTATTTGTGGCACAGGGAAAGCTGAATGATGTGGCATCACGTTTGGCAACGCAGTTGAATTCTGAGCGCCAAGGTAAAGAAGATCAGCTTGCGACATATTCACTCATTAACGTGGTAATTATCGTATTTATTGTGATTGTAATAGCATTCTTTAACCGAAGTTTTGTAACTAATATCTCAGGAACAATTTCTGGAATGGCAAAAGGTGTAACAGGTGTGTCGGATGAAATTTTGGCATCGGTGGACAATCAGGCAACAGCTTCGAATACACAGGCTATGTCTGTGGCTGGGGTGACGGAAGAATTGGAAGATATGTCCGAGGCCGCTAAGAAAATTGCGGTAACAGCGGTAAGTGTGGAGCGAATTGCAATGGCGACAGCGGCATCTGCGCAAGATGGGTCTGAAGCGGTGAATGAAGCGATTGGCTACATGGATAGGATTCGCCAAGAAGTGACGACGATTGCTGAAAAAGTGACAGATGCTGGTCGTAAAGCGGAACAAATTCTTGATTCAATTAGTTCAATTCAGGAAATTGCTGATGAAACCCATTTATTGGCACTGAATGCATCGATTGAGTCTGCGGCGGCAGGTGAGTTTGGTAAGCGATTTGCGGTTGTGGCGGGCGAAGTACGTCGGCTATCTGAGCGTGCAAGGCAGTTTACAGAAGAAATCCAAACGGTGGTGGATGATGTGCATGTTTCGACTCAGGAATCAATTGAAGTAACCCAGTCTGGTCTTGAGGAAGTAGAGAAAGGCGTGAAAATTGCCGAGCGTGCTAGTGAAGCCTTGGTTAAAATGCAGAATATGTCTGAGAAAACGAGTCAAGCTGTGCGCACCATTGCACAAGCGACAGGGCGACAAGATGAAAGTTCGCAAGAGTTTGTGCTGACCATGCGTCAAATCTCTGATTTATTGCAAGATTCAGCATCGCAGATGCAGAAATCTCGTGATGCCTCTTATCGTTTGAATGATGTGGCAGCCGATTTGCAGAAGCTGATTTAGTTTAGGGCTGAGAGCTTTTTTTGGCTGATTTCGACCTATCTAATTTCTTAGCTTCTTTTTTCGATGAGGCTCGTGAACGTTTAAATTCGATGAATCAGGGGCTTGTGGCCTTTGAATCAGGGGGGTTAGATGCAGAGGGTTTAATTGCTTTGCGTCGGGATGCCCATACCATCAAAGGGTCGGCATTGATGCTAGGGGTTAGTGATATTGGAGGCGTTGCACATCTGTTTGAAGATGTGATGGAACAACTGATTGAAAACCCAACATGGCGCAGACCTGAGATGACGCAGTTTCTATATGACTTGCACGATGAACTTGATGTGCGCCTGCAAGATCCAGATAATCAGAAAAACATTGATTTAGAACCACTGCGTGTAAAATATGATGCCCTACTAGAAGCTGCGAAAGAAGGCGCTTTACTCAAGGACTCGAATGAATCCATTGATGAAAATAAAGTTCTCCCTGATGATGAGTTGGATATTATTGAGATTGATTTAGATGCAGATACGCCTGATTTAGAATCTTGGATTCAAGATGATGGCCTTGCTGTTGATTTAACGTTTTCGCCTGAAATGGAAGCCGATGGAGCTGCCATTGTTGGGGATGATGAAGAGAGTGAAAAAAAATATACGCAAGATTTTTCTGGTTTAATTGGTGCCGATGAAGCTGACTCATGGAAGGCAGCGCGCGCCATGCAACAGGCAGCGGATAAAAAACAAGAAAAGACCAAAGATGAGGTGTTTGAGCAGGGCTTGGGTGCTACATTAGCGAATGAAAAAATAGAAAATATTGAAGACCGTGAAGTTGAGAGGTTTGTATCAGAGCTTACTGAAGGTGTTGAAGATAAAGAAGACAATACTGTGCAAGGTGATGCACTTACACCATTGCCAGAAAATGCGTTTTCTGAGACTGACACATACTGTCCTGATATTGCTAAAATTGAGATGAAAGCAACGGCACAACGTCGTAGTTCGGGTCGTTTTTTACGGGTGGATGCAGAGCGCCTTGAAAACCTATCCAATCAAGTGATTGAGTTGAGTACCGAGCAATCACGTGGTGGTAGTTTTGAGGAAGCTGTTTTAGAGATGAGCTCAGAGTTAAGAGGCTTACAGCGGGAATGGCGTTATTTTTCTAAATCACTTGCTGATTTTGATGAAGATAAACGTGAGCGATTGATACATTCATTGGAGCGTGGCTTTGAAAATCAAATGCGCAAACAACGGCGTTTTATTGAAGAATTAAGTGTTTCAAAACAACGTAATACATTGATACACAGAGATTTACGAGATCAAGTATTGTCATTGATGTTGCGACCTTTGGATAGTATTTTTTCAACCTTTCCTCGTGCTGTACGTGATGTCGCTGTTCGCTTAAATAAACGTGCGCGATTGGTCATTGGTGGTAAAACCCTAGAAGTGGATCAAGGGGTGGCAGAATCGTTGGTTGAGCCTTTGGTTCACTTGTTGAATAACGCGGTTGCTCACGGCATTGAATCACCTGAAGAGCGTTTGGCTTTGGGAAAACCTGAAGAAGGTCAGGTTGCGGTTATTGCAAGGTTGAGTGGAAGTGAAGTGCGCATTGAAGTGGTGGATGATGGGCAAGGTCTTGATGTCGATAGAATTAAAGAAGTAGCAGTTGAACGCGGTGTGACCACACAAGTTGAAGCAGATAACATGGATTCTGCTGAAATTCTTGAAATGATTTTTCGCCCTGGCTTTTCAACCAAAAAAGAAGTGGATGCGACATCAGGTCGAGGCATTGGTATGAACGTGGTACAAGATACGATACGTCGCCTAACGGGTTCGATTCGTATTCATACTGAAAAAGGTCAGGGCACGCGTTTTGTTTTATCACTGCCCGTGAGTATTGCGGTGCAGAAGGCACTAATGTTTCGTATGGGCAATGTTCGTTTTGGCATGTTAACGCATATGGTTGAGCAGGCGATTCCATTAAATAAACAAATATTGAAGACGGGTGTGGGCGATAAGCAGTTTATTATGTATGGCAAACACCAAGTTCCTATTGTGGATATGCGGCGCATGTTGAGTGGTGAAGGTGCGAATGCAATATTGTCTAAGACACCCAATGTGCTTATTGCTGAACATATTGAAGGTTATGTAGGTATTGTGGTAGATGAGTTAATGAGTGATGTTGAGGTTGTGGTTCGAAACCTTGATCCATATATTAAACGCTATCAGCCACAAGGTTTGATGGGCAATACCATTGCTGACGATGGCTCTGTGGTCATGCTGTTAGAGCCTTACGGCATTAAAGAAATGGGGCGTACAGCACCAGATCAGACGATTGAAGTTGATGTAAGCGAAGAAGAAAAAATTCATTGCAAGATATTACTTGTGGAAGATTCTCTTATTGCACGTGAAGTAGAAAAAAGTATTTTTGAAAGCATTGGTTTTACTGTGGATACGGCGATTGATGGTCTTGATGGGCTTGAGAAGCTAGAAACTAGCTCGTATGACATGGTTGTGACGGATTTGGAAATGCCGCGTTTGGATGGTTTTGGTTTTGTTCGACGCATTCGTAATCAGCCTGAATATGAAGATTTGCCGCTAATGATTATTTCAACGCGTGAGAGTGCAGAAGATCGTATGCGTGCTATGGAGTCGGGTGCTGATACATATATGGTTAAACAGCATCTCAATGGCGATGATATTCTAAAAAATGTACAGGCATTATTGGGTTCTGTTAGCACGCCTGATTAATCAGCGCGTTTTATGATGGTGGTGAGTTTTCCTGAACCCACGCAAGCCAGTGAAGATGGATTATTGGCTGTAGGTGGCGATTTATCTGTAGCAACATTGTTAAAGGCTTATGCACAGGGCTGCTTTCCGTGGTATTCAGAGGGGCAACCCATTCTTTGGTGGTCTCCAAACCCTCGCATGGTATTTCTTCTAGACGATTTTTATTGCTCAAAACGCCTATCCCGTCGTTTGAAACAAAAGCGTTATCGTTTTTCATGGGATGAAGATTTTTCACAGGTGATTGGGCAATGTAAAGAGGTTCACAAGGCTGATGGCATATGGCTGATGCCTGATATGCTGGTCGCCTATAAGACGTTGCATGATGAGGCTTATGCCCACTCTGTAGAGGTGTGGGAGGGTGAGTTGCTTATAGGCGGGTTGTATGGTGTATTATTGAATAAGGTATTTTTTGCAGAGTCTATGTTTTCTATTAAACGGGATGCTTCTAAAATGGCACTGGCTATGTTGGTGCAGCGCGGGAAAGATGAAGGTTGGAAGTGTATTGACTGTCAGTTTTATAGCGAACACTTGGCTAGCTTGGGCGCAAAAGAAATATCACGACATCAGTTTCTTGAGCTTATAAACATGTAGCTGTAAAAGTCAGGTCAGCTTTCTTCTGTATGACCCTGATGCCTAAGTTCAAGCCATGCATTGCGTAAATATTCATAGCCAGACCATAGCGTGAGTACGGCTGCTAACCATAAAAGTACAAGTCCTGCTTGGTGAAAATCAAAATCCATAATTTCGATATGTAAAAACAACGCTTCAATAGCAACCAGTTGCATAGCGGTCTTCCATTTTCCCATTTGTGAGACGTGTACAATTCTTGAGCCTTCAGCCAGCCATTCGCGTAAGGCTCCAATGGTGATTTCTCGACCAATAATGATGACAGCAAGAATGGCTGGCGCATAGCCACCCTCAACGAGTAGAACCAGAGACGTAGCGACAAGGAGTTTATCTGCAACAGGATCTAAGAAACGACCAAACGCGGTAACTTCATTGCGATTACGAGCAATATAACCATCAAGCCAATCTGTGAAACCTGCCAGTGCAAAAATAAATGCCGTGGTATAATAGTTCCAAGGATTAGGCGTAAAATAGAATGCGGCAATAAGCAGCGGTATGAGCGCAACGCGCGCGACGGTAAGTTGGTTTGATAAAGTCCATTGCATAATGGCATTTATCTCTGAAATAGAGGCTAAGGTAAAGTGTTTTTTTATTTTTGGGTGCTTTGTATGCGATGTATGGGTTTAAACTATTACTTTTCTCATGTCATTGAATCACCACTATTTTTATGAATGCCTGTTGTAGTGTGCAAAATAAGTTTGTAATGATGATGAATTTGTTGCGACCCATGTTTTTTGATAGCAGTGGAGGGAATCCGCTGTATTTTTTTGGAGGCGTTTATATGAAAAATATTTTAGGAATAGCAGTAGCTATGTTAATGTTGGGATTGGCGGGCTGCTCAACAATGATGGCTGAGGAACATGGAAACCCATGTGCTATGAAACAAATGAGCCATGATAACCCTTGTAGTATGAAGAAAATGAATCCGTGTAACCCATGTGCTATGAAACATATGAAAAATCAAAACCCTTGCAGTATGAAGAAGATGAACCCATGCAACCCATGTGCTATGAAGCATATGAAAAAGCATAACCCTTGTAGTATGAAAAAAATGAACCCATGTAACCCATGCTCTATGAAGCATGGTTCTAAGTGGTAAGGTAGGTAGTGATGCGTTATTTAACTTTAGTATTCTCATTTTTGGCAATATTTTCCATGCAGGGAGTCGCAGAAGCTGCGAACCCGTGTAATCCCTGTGGTATGAAAGCCAATCCATGTGCTATGAAGCATATGAACCCGTGTAACCCATGTGGCATGAAAAAAATGGCAAATCCATGTAACCCATGTGCCATGAAGCATATGAAGAAGATGAACCCGTGCAACCCATGCGGCATGAAAGCCAACCCTTGTGCCATGAAGCATATGAAAAAGATGAA
>JAUZQR010000373.1 GCA_030950865.1 Mariprofundaceae bacterium
ATGGGGTTATCTATCAGTGCGTGGGCAAACGATATTCCAGAGGGTATGGGTATATTGCCAAGCAATGTACCGGTTCCAGCGGATAACCCGATGAGTGCAGCAAAGGTTGAATTGGGCAAAAAGTTGTATTTTGAGCCAGCACTGTCAAAAAGTGGTCACTTCTCATGTAACTCCTGTCATAATTTAGCTACTTGGGGTGTTGATAATCAAAAGTTTTCGATTGGTCATAAATGGCAGCGTGGTGGTCGTAATGCGCCAACTGTGCTTAATTCAGGTTTTTGGAGTAAGCAATTTTGGGATGGGCGTGCGCCGTTGTTAGAAGACCAAGCTAAAGGTCCGCCATTAAACCCTGTTGAAATGGCATTGGATTCTGAAGCTGCTGCTGTTGCCCGTTTAAAGGATGCGGGTTATACAGCTGAATTTGAGTCTGTGTTTGGTAAAAATAGTGTGAGTTATGACAATATGGCAAAAGCCATTGCTGCTTTTGAGCGCACACTGAACACACCAAATGCACCGTTTGATTTATTTGTGCAGGGCAAGGGTAAAATTAGTGCGGCTGCGAAACGAGGTATGAAAAAAGTAGCAGAGATTGGTTGTACTTCGTGTCATTCAGGGGTTTTGTTCAGTAACAATGAATTTGTTGAATTTAATTATGGCAAAGATGAAGGTTTAAAATCAGTGACGGGTAAAGCTGAAGACAATCATGTTTTTCGTGTTCAATCTTGGCGTAATATCGCGATGACTGCCCCTTATTTCCATGATGGCTCTGCCAAAACCTTGCAAGAAGCAGTGAAAACAATGGCAAAGGTTCAGTTGGATGTGGTTTTATCCAATCATGATGTGAATGATATTGTGGCATTTTTGGGAACGTTAACAGGTGAGTTGCCAGTGGTTACTATTCCGCAATTACCTAGACCACAGGGGCACGCATTGGACTGGCAGGAGTGAATGTCACTTTAAAACTTAAAGACCTAATAGATATAGATGAAAAAACAATCTCTATTTGATGCCATTGGCGGTATTGCAGCCATGGAGCATGTGCATACCGTATTTTATGATAAAGTTTATGCGCATCCATGGTTGGGTCAGTTTTTTGTTGGGCATGATCAAAAAGCCATTGAATTACGCCAGACCCAATTTATGGCTGAAAAAATGGGTTCTAAAAACCTTTATCCAGGTAGAGAACTACCACTTGCTCATCGGCGTATGTATATCACCAAAGAATTGCTAGAAATACGGCAAGGTTTGTTGCGCGAATCTTTACAAGAGCAAGGGCTGTCTGAGGATCTAATTCTGCGTTGGTTAAAGATTGACCATGCATTTTGGGGCAAAATAAAAAACAAATCATTGGAAGCGTTTCATCAAGTTGACTTTAAATATGAACAACCATTTATTGTTGATAAACCTGTGACATAGGGGTGCGTTAAAGCCTGTGTTTTTAATCATTGCGAGGTGACTCTATGAGCGGTTGGGAAAGTGGATTGTGGATATGGTTGTCAGGCTTATTATTTGCAATGATTCATAGTGTTGTTGCCTCGCATGGCTGTAAACAATGGGCTTATGCGCATGGCTTACATGAACCGCGCTATCGCTTGTTATATTCTGTTTTTGCCTTGATAACAACGGGGTTGTGGGTTTTCTTTGTGCATCAGTTGCCTGATGTGGCATTCTATCAAACTGATGGGCTGATTTGGATAGCCATGGTGAGCTTGCAAGTGTTGGGCGTTATTGTGGCACTGGCTGCATTTCTACCGATTGATGGTTTGGTCTTTTTAGGCTTACGCAAAGCCAAAAAGGGCACAGATCCGTTTATTGTCAGTGGTATTTATCGTTGGTTAAGGCATCCGATGTATGTTGGTGCGATGTTGATTTTATTGGCAATGCCTGAACAGACGCAGAATGGTTTTCATTTTGTCTTGGTCATATTCGTATATTTTATCATTGGCTCACGTTTTGAAGAAACACGTATGCTTAGAGAGCACCCTGATTATGCAAATTATCAGGCATCTGTTTCTGCATTTATACCTTGGTCAAAAAAGGAGTGAGTATGGATTGGGAAGCATTGTATCAACAAAAAGATACGGGTTGGGATAGGGGTACGGTAAGCCCTGCTTTGAAACATTGGTTTGAATATGGAAATATAGCGCCCAATCAACGCGTTTTGATTCCTGGTTGTGGTCGTGGTTATGAAGTTATTGCATTAGCAAAACGTGGCTTTGATGTTACGGGCTTGGATTTGGCTCCTTCTGCGATTGCTGCAGTTAAACAGGCTTTGCACGATGCAAATGTGACTGCAACGCTTGTGTGTTCGAATTTATTTGATTATCAACCGAAACACAGTTTTGATATTGTGTATGAGCAGACATGTTTGTGTGCCTTGCCTGTAGAGCAACGGAAAAATTATGAGCAGTGTCTTTATTCATGGTTGAAACCCAATGGAACCCTGTTTTTTTCTATGATGCAAACGGGTGCAGAAGGTGGCCCACCATTTCATTGTGATTGGTTGGATATGCATGGACTGTTTGCAGAAGAGCGTTGGCAGTGGCAGCAAGAACCACCATTTATAATAGCACGCCCCAATGGTTTGCGTTTTGAGCTTGGTTTTACGCTGCGTTGTCAGAAGGGTGAATCATGACGTAGTTGGATGTTTGTATTAGATTGTTTTTAAACAAAAAACACCTGCCAATGGGGGAGGGGGGAATATTGGCAGGTGCTATTGCTTTCAACCAACTGGACTGGTGTTATGGTCTACAAAGAACTGAACCCTAAAAGCTTAGGTGGGTGTCGCTTTCTGACATTAGGTATCCCAAATAAAGGGATTCACACAATCAGCCATTAAACTCCCGTTCAGTGCATATCGGCTCAAACTTGCAAACCACAACACCAGTACAACAAGTTGCTGTTATAAAACTATCAGCATACAACGTGCCAAAATTCATGGGCATGTTTTAATTCCCATGAATTAAACCTAACTTATTATTTTTGTTGAATAAAATATCGCGTTGAAATAACAATAAGAATGCCGCCCAAGACCATGACGGTAGATATGATCAAACGAAGTGTCATTTCTTCCAATACAAATAGCACACCACCGATGGCAGCGATGACGGGAACAGCAAGTTGCACAACGGCAGCTTGATTATTGGAGAGCCCTGTTAATGCCTTATACCAAATCGCATAACCCATGCCTGATGCGATGCCGCCAGATAATAGGGCAAGCAGTATGCCTTGTAGATTAAGGTGAGACTGGGGCAATGTGATAAGTGCTAATATGATGATAAAAGGCAGTGTTTTTATAAAATTTTGGGCAGTATCGAACAATGGTTTTTTGCTATGCATGCCTTGAATACTATAAAATCCCCATGCGATACCTGAGATGCTCATCAATAAAAAACCCATGGCTGAAGGGCTGCTTAAATCAGGGTAAATAAGATAAATGAAACCGACAAATGCCATTGCCAAGCCAGTCCACTCAGCCATGTTCGGACGGCTTCCTTTATATACTGTATAAGTAATCATCGTTATTTGTACACTGCCAAAAAGGATAAGGGCACCTGTAGCTGTATCCAGCGTGATATAAGCAAAGGAAAAAGCTGCGGCGTAAATAAACAACATGAATGCTGAGAACCAGTTTGTTGTAAAGTTAAAACGAGGCTGACTGTTTTGTTGATGTTGTGTGCGAACTAGAGCCCATAGTATAATTGCACCAGATAGAAGCCGAAGCGTCGTAAATCCACCTGCATCCATTTGGTAAACATCCAAAGCAAGCCGACATAACACAGAGTTAGCGGCAAATGCAATTAGTGCCACAATAGTGAATAACGATGTTTTAAATATGCTCTGTTTTATCAAAATTTCCCCATTCGGCGGCTCTATCACATACATAGTCATGCTTTATTTGACTTTATTACATTCGAGATGAATCATCCGCTCGCAAATTATGGGTATGTTAAGCACCCATAAAGTTTAATATAGAGAGAATAGTTATGAGTATAGAGCAAGCATTGCAAACACGTAGTGAATCCAAGTGTGAACTGTGTGCAGCAACAGAAAATTTAGCAGTGTATGAAGTGCCATCAAGCCCAGATAACACGGCGGATCAGTGCGTTTATATCTGTGCCACTTGCTCTGATCAGATTGAAAATTCTGATAAAGTCGATGCCAATCATTGGCGTTGTTTGAATGATAGCATGTGGAGCGAAGTGGATGCAGTGAAGGTGATGGCTTGGCGTATGTTGACCCGTTTGCGAGCAGAAGGTTGGCCGCAGGATTTGCTTGATATGATGTATTTGGAAGATGATGTAAAAGCATGGGCGGAAGCAGGTACTGAAACTGTCGAAGAAGATGCTGTTGTGCATAAGGATAGCAATGGTGTTGTGCTTGAAAATGGTGACACTGTGGTGCTGATTAAAGATTTGAAAGTATCAGGTGGCGGCTTTACTGCCAAACGAGGTACGCCAGTGCGTAATATTCGTTTGGTTGCTGATAATGCTGAACATATTGAAGGGCGTGTGAGTAGTCAGTTAATTGTAATTCTTACACAATTCGTAAAGAAATCTTAGTAGCTCACCACTTATTTCTCCGATACCAGCGTTAGAAGTGCTCATGTGCAGGAGCACACTGCGCGCTTCTGCCTAGGTCTCGAATAAATTAGCGGCAAGCTGTACAGTTACTGGTTTGGTTTTATAGTTTGTTAATTTTGGCGGCTAGGATGAAATCATTTTCATGTAGGCCGCCAATTTTATGGGTGTAAAGTGTGATAGTGCAATAACCCCAGCCATAACAAATATCAGGGTGATGATTTTCTGATTCGGCAATATTGCCAACCTTTTGTGCAAAGTTTTGTGCATCCATAAAATTAGGAAAAGTGAATTTTCTTTGTATTTTCTTATTTTCATCAAAGAATTGCCAATTTTGCACTTTTGCCAATAATTTTTCGGCTTCCAAACCAAGCAAAGAAGGCACACCGCCTTGGCAAGGGATGCAAGTTTTTGTGTGTAGTGATGTCATGATATAACCTCGCCTAATATTAATAATGTTATGTTAGTATAGCTGCTTTGCAGTTAATAAGGAGTTTGCATGCGGGCAATAAGCATTCAGGAAGCGGGCGGGGTAGAAGTTTTAGAGCTTACAAACCTTGATAAACCAAGTATTAGTGAACCAAATCAGGTGTTGGTGCAGGTGTTTGCAGCAGGCGTAAATCCGATTGATACAAAATTACGTGCCAATGGCATGTTTTTCCCCGATGCCTATCCCGCTGTGTTGGGTTGTGATGGGGCAGGTGTGGTGGAAGCGGTGGGTGTGGATGTCACTGAATTTTCTGCTGGAGATCCAGTGTATTATTGTTATGGCGGGCTTGGACAGAAGCATGCAGGGCAATCACAGGGTAATTATGCGGAATATATTGTTGTCTCATCCGATTTTTTAGCGGCAAAACCAGAGTCTTTGGGATATTTACAAGCTGCGGCTGCACCGTTGGTATTGATTACCGCGTGGGAAGCCTTATTTGATAGGGCAGGGTTACAATCGGGTCAGAAAGTGTTTGTGCATGCAGGAGCTGGTGGTGTTGGGCATGTGGCGATTCAATTGGCAAAAATTGCAGGTTGTGATGTGGCAACGACGGTAAGCAGTGATGAGAAAGCCAGCTTTGTACGCGAATTGGGTGCGGATAAGGTGATTGATTATACAAAAGAGGATGTTGCTGAATCTTTATTGGCGTGGACAGATGGAAAAGGTGTGGATATTGCGTTTGATACAGTTGGTGGTGATGCCTTTAAAGAACTGATTCCAGCCATGGCACATTATAGTGATTTGGTAAGTATTTTACAGGTTCCTGAGGACGTGGACTGGAAAGCTTTACGTTTAAACAATGTGCGCATATCGCAGGAATTGATGCTCACGCCGATGTTGTCAGGGATAAAAGAAGGTGCAGCGCATCATGCAGCGATATTGGAGCAATGTGCGCAATTGATTGATGATGAACAATTAAAAATTCATATTGGTAAAATCTTGCCACTAGAAGATGCTGGACAAGCGCATCAGTTGATTGAAGAGGGGCATATGCAAGGCAAAGTGGTGTTGGCAGTAGCAGGCGAAGAAGAAGTCTCGTAAACTTTCGCCCATGAGAACTTACGCACTCAAACGCTTGCTTGGCATGTTTCCGCTATTGCTGGGCATTACTATGATTTCATTTGCTATGATGCATTTGGCACCAGGTGAGCCTGCGGTAACCGGTCAGGAGTTTAACCCCAAGGTTTCCTCGCAAGATATTGAACGTTTACGTTCTTATTATGGCTTGGATAAACCGCTTTACGAACAATATTGGAACTGGTTGAAGCGTTTGGCAGTGCTTGATTTTGGTGAGTCTTTTTCCAGTGATCACCGCCCCGTCTTGGATAAGGTGTTGGAGCGTTTACCTGTCACCTTATGGATTAATATCTTGGCAATGATGGTGATTTTCTTGGTGGCGATTCCGATTGGTGTGATGAGTGCGGTAAAACAAGACTCGTGGTTTGACCGTACCATGACGGTGTTTGTATTTATTGGTTTTGCTATTCCATCCTTTTGGCTGGGCTTGTTGCTCATGATGGGCTTGGGTGTGAATATGAATCTCTTGCCGATTTCAGGCATCCATGATTATAGCTGGCAGCAGATGGGTTTTTGGGAGCAGCAGCTCGATTTTTTCAAGCATTTAATCTTACCCGTTTTTGTATCGGCGATTGGCGGACTTGCTGGTATGAGTCGTTTTATGCGTACAGGTATGCTGGAAGTGATTCGTGCCGATTATATTACCACAGCACGGGCTATGGGTGTGCCTGAAAACACCATTCGTTACCGTTTGGCACTTAAAAATGCCATTCTACCGATTATTACACTGTTGGGTCTTTCAATTCCTGGATTGATTGGTGGCTCGGTGATTGTGGAGTATTTATTTTCATTGCCAGGTATGGGACGTTTGTTTTACGAGGCGATTTTAGCCCGTGATTATACTGTGGTGATGGGCATTACGGTCATCGGTGCCGTGTTGACCTTAATCGGTAATCTCATGGCAGATTTGGCATATGCATGGGCTGACCCGCGTATTCGTCAGGGGCAAGGTTGAGTATGTTTGATTATCTCAAGCAGCAACCATTGATGCTGGTCGGAGGAGGCATAGTTCTAATCATTGCTTTTCTAGCGGCATTTGCACCTTGGCTTGCGCCCTATGACCCAACAAGCATCAATGTGCGCGATATTTTAATGCCACCATCATGGCAACATTGGTGTGGCACGGACACCTTGGGGCGTGATGTGTTTTCTCGCATGCTTTATGGCGCACGTATTTCATTGGCAGTTGGTTTTGTTGCCGTTGGTTTATCCATTGCGATTGGTGTGGCACTGGGAGCGATGGCGGGCTATATGGGTGGGCGTATGGATACATGGATTATGCGCAGTACGGATATGGTACTTTGTTTTCCAACTTTCTTTTTAATTTTAGCAGTGATTGCTTTTTTAGAGCCTTCGATTTGGAATATTATGATTGTCATTGGTCTTACATCATGGATGGGAGTAACACGTTTGGTGCGTGCTGAATTTTTATCCTTGCGTAGCCGAGAATTTATTCAAGCCGCAGAAAGCTTGGGTGTGAGCCCGATGCGTCTTATTTGGAAGTATTTACTGCCCAATGCTATGGGACCAATCATGGTATCGGCAGTGCTGGGTATTGCAGGTGCAGTATTGGTGGAATCGGGTTTATCATTTTTGGGTTTGGGTGTGCAACCACCAGATCCATCATGGGGCAATATTCTTACCGAAGGCAAAGACAATATTCAATTGGCTTGGTGGTTGTCGTTGTATCCTGGTTTGGCGATTTTAATCACAGTATTGGGTTATAATTTACTGGGTGAAGGCTTGCGTGATGTGTTTGACCCGAAACTAAAATCATGATGCTTACCGATGAACAATATATGGAAATTGCGCTTGAGCAGGCTGCATTAGCGGCGGAGCATGGCGAAGTGCCTGTAGGTGCTGTGCTTGTATTGCCTGATGGGCAGCAGTTTGTAGCGCATAATGCACCGATTTCAACCTGTGATGCATCGGCACATGCAGAAATGCAGGTGATTCGCGCCGCTTGCCAAGCTACTTGTAATTATCGCCTAGTGGGAGCGCAACTGTTTGTGACTTTGGAGCCATGTACTATGTGTGCAGGAGCAATGATTCACGCCCGTATAAAGCGCGTTATTTATGGTGCATCGGAGCCCAAAACAGGGGCTGTTGAATCGTTGTATCAATTGCTATCAGATAAACGATTAAATCATCAAGCTGAGCTTACAGGAGGTGTACTTGCAGATGCGTGCAGTGCGCAAATAAAAACTTTCTTTAAGAGCCTGCGAAAACAACATTAAGATTAATCTCTGTATGGACTGCAACCCTTGTTGTTAATGCATTTTACGTTGTGGTAAAAGTTTTATTCTATTGTTTGTTGAAGCTTTTCTTGCAGTGCTTCAG
>JAUZQR010000374.1 GCA_030950865.1 Mariprofundaceae bacterium
CTGTAATTATATAATGAGCTAAAAACATGGAGGGGCGTCTTCGACCCTCCATGTTTTGTAGGTTCTGTATTAAAGGGGACGCTACCCTTTTTGGTAAGCAGCCAGCCTGCCCACTCCTCTGAGGATACAAGAAGCTTACCTCTATTTTAAGTTCTTTTTTAAACGTTAAATGCAAAAATATAGTCATTTCTATTATTTTATTCAGAATAATGAATAAATATCAATTTATCCTCTGGTGATATAATTGGGTAAAGGTTAGCGAACTGCAAAACTTAGAGCCTCGCCTGGTGCATCACCCAGTGTAAATACTGTATGCCACACACAGTGATCTAAATCGCGTTGCGGAAGCATCAATACATCACCTGCTTGCAAGTGGTGACTATAACCTTTGTCGATAAGGTAGCTGATGAAATCAGGGCGTTGGTCGATGAGTTCTTCAACCATCGCATGATCCTGTTCTTCCATATAATCGGATAACGCTTCGCGATTTTGTATAAGTTCCTGCAAGTCATCATTCACAGTATTGCTTTGTGAGAATGCGATGATTTCATCGATTAATAACTGCTTATCCAAAGCCAGCCAAAAGGTTGCGCCACTGAGCTGGGCAAAAACAACACCTGCATGTCCACGCTCCACATCATGATGAAATTGAGCGCCACCATTCGGGGCATTAAAATACACAATACGTTCTACAAATTGTGCCTCGTTGCCAAGTATCTTTTGTAGAAGATTCAGGATTTCAGCGTTTTGGGTGATGATGGCTGATTCGGGAAAGATTCGTTCACAAAGCTCGCCCGCCCACTGTTGCCTAGCAGGGTCAGCAGCAACATCTTCAAAACCTTCCATGCCAAAGGAAAAGCGAAAACGCAGCGAGGCATCCTCATCATGAAAGGATAACCATGACGCTTTGCACCACAAATCTTCAGCGCAAATATCACCGCCTTCTTCAACATCAAAATAGACCTTTTCAATGCCCTGTTCATCATGCTCTTCTGCCGATGATGCAAGCAATGAAAATTCAGGTTGTAGACGTTGGCTGATAGTGCTTTCTTCAAAAGTTTCGATTAACTCTGCGCCACCGAGCATGACTTCCATCATATGATGTGCTGTTTGAATGTGCGTTTTATGTTGCAAAACATCCTGTATGGCGATGGCTGGTATGGTGATGGCTTTATCTGCCGTCCATGCTTTAATCACCTGTTGTTCGGAAGGTTTATGTTGTGTTGTTGGGGTTGTTATTTTACCCAGTTCAAAGCCTCTCCGTTGCAGTTTATGTTCTGCCATGTTTATACCGTCCGTTTAAGCTTGAGTGCTTCAAATACTTCATCAGCATGAAACGATGAGCGCACCAATGCACCCGATGCGACCATGCCGAAGCCTTTTTTCTCAGCGAGGTATTTTAATTCCTCAAACGCTTCGGGAGTCCAATATTTCATGACAGGGTGATGCTTTTCACTGGGACGTAAATATTGACCAATGGTAAGAATATCAATGTTCGCCTCACGCATATCATCCAATACCTGTAAGATTTCATCACGTTCTTCACCCAAACCAACCATAAGCCCTGATTTTGTAACAATATTGCTATCTAGCTCTTTTGCCCGCTGCAATAAACGCAAGGATGTGTAATAACGTGCGCCAGGGCGAACAGAACGGTACAAACGTGGCACGGTTTCAAGATTATGGTTAAAAATATCAGGCTTGGCATCCATGATGGTATTTAAGCAAGTGGATGGCTTGCGCTGGAAGTCGGGTGTTA
>JAUZQR010000375.1 GCA_030950865.1 Mariprofundaceae bacterium
ACTCTTAGGCTTGCATCAAGCCACCCATGCATCTGAAGTGAAACATCGCCAAGCCAAAGTGTTGGCAGAACAGAAAAAAGCAAGCGATCAGATCAAGAAAGATGCGGCTGTGCATAGCGTGGCAGAAGAAATCATGGAAAAAGCCGCCATTACAGCTCAAACCATTGTTGCCATGCCGAAAAACGGCATGGAACATCATACCTCCGATTTGGATGCCGCCATGCAAGCGATTGAAGCCATGGAGCAAGCCAAAAAAACGGCTGTGATTGTCGAACCGAGCAAGGCGATTGTGGAGAAAATCGAAGCCAAAGCAAAAGCTCAGCTTAAAAAAGAAAGTGAGGATTCGGCGGAGCAACGCTTTGCAAAATATCAAGCCATCACAAGTAACCCGAACGCCACAGATGAAGAAAAATCATGGGCGGCGACGTGGGCGAGAAGCAATGAGGGGATTGTGCAGCTTAAAATTTACAAACTGGAGAATGAATCATGAATGAAGATGAAAGTTTTCTTGAAGGATTGGCGGCGATGCTTGCGAAAGTGCGATACGACATAGCATACAAAGGGTTTCTTTATGCTGAGGCAGTGAAGGAAACAAGCGGTTTGGATGCGCATATCTTGCAAGGAAAATCAGTAGCAACATTGGAAGCACTCGAAGAAACGGATGACATCTGGAGCATTCTTCAGCAATACCACAAAAAACAACCAGCCCTCAAGCTTGCAAAAGAAAAAGGGCTGATTGCGAAAGACCCTGAAAACAATGCTATGAAAAGCATGAAATCAGGCATTAAACCACAACTCAGTGTTGTGAAATAAGGAGAGGGAAATATGAAACACAAAACAGTGATTGTCAAAAATATCGCACGATTGATGGAAGCAGGGGAAAGCTTGATGACTCGAAATGCAGGCATGCCCGGTATGGGTTTGCTCTGGGGAGAGACTGGCTATGGCAAAACCACAGCAGTCACTTGGTATATCAATCAGGTCAATGGCATCTATGTCCGCGCAATGGCGACTTGGACACCGTCTGCCATGCTAGAAACCATCCTCGAAGAGCTTGGTCGTCCGCACAGCCGTCGCATTCATCACATGATTAAAGAAATCGTGGCAGCTATGGCGCAAGAGGGGCGCGTGTTGTTTGTCGATGAAGCCGACTACATCATTGAAAACAAGAAGTTAACCGAAACATTGCGTGATATTCATGATTTAACGGGCATGCCCGTCATTCTGATTGGCATGAGCGGCATCCAGCGCAAGTTGCGCGGTAGCAAGCAGTTATCAGGTCGCATGTCACAATGGGTAGAGTTTCAAAAGTGCGATATTGCCGATGCGCGCAAAGTTGCTGACACTTTGTGCGAAGTGGCGATTACAGATGAATTGCTGGTGCACCTGCATGGCAAAGCGCGGGGTTCGATGCGCTTGATGGTCGTAGGCATGGGTCAAATTGAAATGCACGCCAACAATCGTGGCATTGGTCAAGTCACGCTTGATGACTGGCTGTCTTGGGACACAACATTCTTTATCGGAGACGCTCCCGAATGAGTATCAACATGGCAAAAAAAGAAAAATCACCCCGTCAGCGGGCGTGGAAAGCCATGCGTATCATGACGCAATGGACACTTGGTGACATTGAGTCAACTGCCGAAATCAGCCGAGCTAACGCTGAAAGTTTTGTTTACGCATTGGTTAAAGCAGGTTATGTGCGTCGTATTCAGCCGAAGAAAAATGGCGTGAAAGGCGGTTATGCTGTCTATCGCTTGGTAAAAAACACAGGGCCACGTTGCCCTGTGACAGCCAATTACAATGCTATTATTCATGATCGAAACACAGGACAGGATACGATTATTGGATGTGGCACAAAGAAGCCTGAAAGAGATAGGACACCCACAAGAGATGTACCTACTCATTCATTGGAGGCTCGTCATGTGGGTTGATATGTTAAAGAAAGCCTGCGAAGCCAGCTCACAAGCTCAAATATCACAACGGCTTGGGGTGTCCACTGCCATGATTTCACAAGTTTTAAAAGGTGTGTACAAGGGCAATATGGAACGTATCCAGCGATTGGTTGAGGGGGAATTGATGAAGATGTCAGTCGATTGTCCTGTGATCGGCGGAGAAATCCCACGTCAGCGCTGTATAGAACATCAGCAAGCCTCTTTTCGTCCGACGAGCCCGATGCGTGTAGCACTGCATCGTGGCTGCAAAATTTGCCCATTCAAAATAGGAGGTGAGTCATGA
>JAUZQR010000376.1 GCA_030950865.1 Mariprofundaceae bacterium
GGCTCTTCTTTCAACATGTAACCGTGTTGAAATGACCGTTGTTACCCATGATCCCGATGCAGCTATTGCACTGGTTCACGAATGGTTTGCAAACACATCGGGCATGGAACTCGAACAAGTTTGCCCTCACCTTTATGCTTATACCACCGATGATGCGGTCAAACATCTATATGCAGTGGCATCTGGTTTGGATTCTTTGGTGCTCGGTGAACCGCAAATTTTTGGACAAGTTAAACAATCCTATGAACGGGCTTTGGCGGCTGGTACTGCGGGACATATTTTACACCGCTTATATCAATCAACCTTCTCTGCTGCCAAGCGTGCGCGCAGTGAAACTGCTATTGGTAAACAATCGGTCAATATTTCATCGTGTGCAGTGGAGCTTGCCAAACGTATTTTTGATGAATTAACAGGCAAAACTGTATTACTTATTGGTGCTGGTGAAATGGCTGAATTGGCAGCACGACACTTGCGCGCCAATGGTTGCAGCAATATTTTGGTCGCCAACCGCACCCTGGCTCGCGCCCAAAACTTAGCGATTGAATTTGAAGGTCATGCCCTAACATTAGAACAATTGCCCGACTACTTGGATTCCGCTGATATTATTATTTCCAGTACAGGTGCAAACACCTATGTATTGTTGCCAGAAGTGATGCAGGATGCCATGGAAAAACGCCGTGGAAAGCCCATGTTTCTCGTGGATATTGCCGTACCACGCGATATTGACCCACGCATTGCCGATATTCCAGGCGCATATGTTTACGATATTGATGATTTGCAACAAGTGGTGCAAGGCAACCGTGAAAATCGCGAGAAAGAATCCGAACAAGCACGCCTTTTACTTGCCGAAGAAGAAAAAACATTCTTGTTATGGCTAAAATCGCTCGAGTCGGTACCACTTATTCGCAGTATTCAGCAGCAAAATGAATCCATTCGTCAAGATGAGTTAGTGAAGGCACAACGTTCTTTAAAAGACTTATCACCCGAACAGTATGAGGCTGTTGAACGCTTTAGCCGCTCATTGATGAAGCGTTTTTTACATCCAAGTCTACGCAGCTTGAAAACGCTTCCCGAAGATATGGAAGGTGATTTATTGATGGGCGCTGCACGCAAATTATTCGATGTTGAAGTCAAACCCGTCACAACTCAGAAGGAGTCCGATGAACACACGTCTGGATGATATTCTACATAAGCGTGAAGATCTCACTATCATGCTGTCCGACCCTGAAGTTACATCTGATCCCAAACGTTATACTGAACTTTCGCGTGAATTCTCAGAAATTGAGCCTTTAGCTGAAAAAGCTGCACATTATATGGCGCTACAACAGCAGCTTGAAGATAATCAGGAATTGATGGTAGATGCTGATTGTGATGCTGAACTTAAAGATATTGCGCAAGAAGAAATTCTAGAGCTTAAAAAAGCAATGACAGCGTGTAATGAAGAGTTAACACTCTTGCTTTTGCCCAAAGACCCCAATGATAACCGCAATATCATTTTAGAAATACGTGCTGGTACTGGTGGTGATGAAGCTGCTCTTTTTGCAGCTGATTTATTTCGTATGTATAGCCGTTATGCTGAAATCAAAGGTTTTAAGGTTGAAATCTTATCCAGCAATGGCACTGGCATTGGTGGTTATAAAGAAGTCATCGCACAAGTTACAGGCACAGGCGTGTTTTCTACCTTTAAATTTGAATCAGGAACCCACCGTGTACAACGTATACCCAGCACCGAATCAGGTGGTCGTATTCATACATCGGCTTGTACTGTTGCTGTATTACCCGAAGCCAAAGAAGTCGATATTGACATTCGCCCCGATGATTTGCGCATTGATGTGTACCGCGCCTCTGGTGCAGGTGGTCAGCATGTAAACAAAACCGAATCTGCAGTGCGTATCACCCATATTCCAACAGGCACCGTGGTACAATGCCAAGATCAGGCAAGTCAGCATAAAAACAAAGCCCAAGCTATGAAGGTGTTACAAGCCAGAATCCTTGCCAAAAAACAAGAAACTGCCCATAACGAACGCGCTGAAGTACGAAAAGATATGGTCGGCTCTGGCGATAGATCGGAACGCATTCGCACTTATAACTACCCACAAGGTCGCATTACCGACCATCGCATCAATTTAACATTGTATAAGTTGGAGCAAATCCTTAGCGGCGAAATGAATGAGCTGGTACAAGCATTACAAGCACATCACCAAGCGGAATTACTTACCGCACAACAAGGCTGATGACTACGCAACAAGCTTTGCATGATGCCATCAAACAATTACACGATGCCGCATGCGAAACACCACGTTTGGATGCAGAAACGCTTTTGATGCATGTATGGAATATTAGCCGCACACAGTTAATTATCAAAGCCCACGATGATATTCCAAACGATATTCAAACCGCCTTTAACAATGCTATTGGTGAACGTTGTAAGCGCATACCTGTCGCATATATTACGGGTGAAAAAGAATTTTGGTCGCGGATGTTTAATGTCACTCCTGATGTGTTGATTCCACGCCCTGAAACCGAACATTTGATTGAAG
>JAUZQR010000377.1 GCA_030950865.1 Mariprofundaceae bacterium
CTTTAGGCAAGATGGTTTCAAAGAATATACGGGAAAATTTAAGGAGTCGCATATTGTAAATATTGGTGATATTGCAGTAGCACATACAGACATAACACAAGATGCTGCTTTAATCGGAAATCCAATATTTATAGAAAACCCAGATAAATATACAACATTATTGATTTCGATGGATTTAGCAAAAGTTAATTTGAAAAATGATCGCATTTCAAAAATATTTATTTATTTTTTAATGCGTACTAGATTTTTTAAATCTCATTGTGTTGGGTATTCTAATGGGTCAACTGTGCTTCATTTAAACAAGCAAGCGATACCTTCGTTTGAATTTTTCCTTCCACCGAAAGAGCTTATAGATAGTTTTTCGATAAAAGCAAACGTGTTGATTCAAAAGAAAAATAAAAACCAAAAACAAATCCGCACCCTACAATCCCTCCGCGATACCCTGCTACCCAAACTCATGAGCGGCGCAATTCGGGTACAATACGACAAGGAGGCAGAATAATGACTCACTCAGAACTGATTAAACAGCTTTTTCTATCCTTTCACAGCAAAGACGATGATGCGTTTATGCAAGCCGCCCGAGCCTATATCGAACGTGAAAAACGGAAAAAACATACGATAGTGGCAAAGGATTTGGAAAAAGCCTTGTATCAGACGGGTTCTGTCAGTCGTGGTCAAAAACGCTTTAAAAGCAATCCGCCCATTCCACGAGATACAGAAAAAGGCTTTCCGCTGCTGGAAATTCAACATTTTGATGTGGATTTTGAGGCATTGCTGTTAGCTGAGCGCACCAAAAGCCAACTCGAACGCATCATGCTGGAGTTTAAGGATGCGGATGTACTGGCTACTTATAACCTTGAGCCTAAAAAGAAAATATTATTGTGTGGTAAGCCCGGCACTGGCAAAACCTTTTCGGTGCAAGCGATTAGCTCGATTCTACATATCCCCGTGGTATATATTCGCTTTGATGCCATTATTTCTTCCTACTTGGGCGAAACCGCAGGCAACCTGCGCAAGGTGTTTGATTTTATCGAAAATGGTACTTGGATCGTGCTGTTTGATGAGTTCGATATTATCGGCAAAAATCGTGATGATCATCACGAACATGGCGAAATTAAGCGGGTGGTCAATAATTTTTTGCAAATGCTAGACAATATCAAAGGGGATAGCCTGTTATTTGCGGCAACCAACCATCAAAACATATTAGATACGGCGATTTGGCGACGTTTTGATGCAGTGATTGATTATGAATTACCCGATGAAGCCACGCGACAAACACTATTTGAACATTATTTAAAACCGTTAAAAAGAGATAAAAACCTGAACATAAGCCAAGCGGCGAAACAGAGCAATGGCTTATCGCCTGCGGATATAAAAATGATTGCGATTGAAGCGTTAAAGTCTGCCATTATCGATCATCGAGACACGCTCAGTGCGGATGATTTAGAATCCGCTATTGTGCAATTTAACCGCCGTGAACAAGTTAAACGAGGCAATGTGTAATGGAAAAGCATGACCATCTAAAATTACCCTTATTTAAGGGAGAGATTGAACGCCAAAAACGCGGGGGCGGTGGTGATTATAAGCTTCCTGACGGCAGAAATAAAAGTCAATTTTCCCAGCAAGCACAGCAAAAAAGCGAGCAATTAAGTCAAACTTGTGCCGACCTAAAAAACAAATTCCCAAACATTGATCCCAAGTTGATTTTTGAAATCAATATTGACCAAAGCCTTGCAGTTGACGGCTTTGAGCAAACCTTAGCGAGTATGGATATTCATGTGTTATCCGTTGCAGAAGGTAAAAAAGGCCATTGGGTGGTTTTTAGCGACGATCAAACTCTGCAAAAATTCAAAAATAAGTTAAGCACCTATGGTTCAAAAGAAGGGGCGAATTACGACTTTTTTCATGCGATAGAATCGTTTGGTGATATTCCTATTAAAGAAAAAATGGGCGAGCAGCTTAAGCAACAACCACTCAGCGGTTCAGCAGAATTTGTGGATATTGAATTGTGGAAAATGGATGATCCACAAAAAAACACTGCTTTTATTGCACAACTCAAAGCAAGTTATCCTGAATTTACCCAGTTTAGAATTACCGACCAATTAATCACAAAATCATTTATTTTGCTTCGGGTTAAACTAAGCAAACAAGTGTTTGATGAGATTATCCAACTTAAAGAAATTTCCAGAATAGACCGTCCCGCCGCTGTGCAATTTAATCCCTTTGAGATGGTGTCTCCTGATATTCAGGCGTTACAAACTTTCCCGCCCGATGATAATGCAACGGGTATTTTAATTATTGACTCTGGTATTGTCAGTAATCACCCAATGCTGGAAAAATGCGTGGGTGGCGAAGAAAATTTTCAAACGGGCGAGAATCAAACACAAGATACGGTCGGACATGGAACCGCTGTTGCGGGTTGTGCGGTTTATGGCGATATAGAGCAAGCACTAGAAAATAAAAACTTTACCCCATCAAACTGGCTGTTCTCCGCCAAGGTGATGTATGCAGAAAAAGATTGGGATGGCAAACCAATCAAGGCGACTTATGATCCTGAGAAATTGCTGGAACATCAATTCAAGGATGCGGTAGAAAGATTTTTATCGAATCCTGAATATCATATCAAGGTGGTCAATATTTCTTTGGGTAATGCCCATGAAGTTTGGCATAAGCATTATAGTCGCCAGCTTCCTTTGGCTGCCTTGATTGATGAACTGGCATTTATGTTTCCGCATGTGGTTTTTATTGTCTCGGTTGGTAATCAGTCACCTTTGAGTTGTTATGATTCCGTTGCTGATGTTATAGAGAACTATCCCAAATACCTGCTTGAAAATGATAATTTTAAACTCATCAATCCAGCAACTGCCGCTTTGGCATTAACTGTTGGCTCTATTGCAGGCGAGGAAAAAATTGAGCAAGAGCGATATGGTGCGGAAAATATAAAAACAGCGATTGCACAAGCACATCAGCCTTCACCTTTTACCAGAACAGGTTTGGGGATTAACGGCATGATCAAACCAGAATTGGTTGAATATGGTGGTAATCTAATTTTAGCAGAACAGTATGGCAGAATTGTTCAGGACAAGGGTGGACAACTGCCGTTGCTTAATAATCAAGTGACTAATCCTATTATTCGATTCGATATGGGTAGTAGCTTTTCTGCCCCCAAGGTTGCTCACTTGGTGGGAAAAATTGCCAATCAATTCCCTGATAAGTCAGCAAACTTTATTAAAAATATGCTGTTAGTTGGGGCCGATTATCCTTTCTCGCCGAGCAAAGAATTTTACCGCACACAAGACAAGAAAAAAGCAGAGCAAGCTCATTTGGCCATCGCAGGTTATGGTTTAAGTCAATTTGACAGGGCGATTCATTCCTTTGATAATAGAGCCGTACTATGGGATGAGGGGAAAATAACCATGAATCAGATCAAGGTTTATTCATTGCAACTACCCAAACTGTTTTTTATCGAAGCGGGAAAGAAAAAAATTATTGTGACACTGACATTTACCCCAGAAACACGCGCAACACGAGGCGACAGTTATCTAGGTAATCGGATGGAATTTCATCTGTTTCATTCTGTGAACCCACAAGTATTGATTGAAAAATATGGGGTGATTGAAAATAACGCGGATCAAGTCAATGCTCCTGATGATTTAAAGCAATTTGAAATAGATTTTTTTCCAGGCGGTAATATGCGTAAAGCAGGCTGTCATCAAAAAGCATGGAAGTTATACAAAAGAGCCCCCACACATCGAACTGAATCGCCAATTTCTTTGGTGTTACTCAATGTAAACAAGTGGATAGGTGATTATAGCCGTGTGCAAGATTATTGTATTTCAGTTGTATTTGAGCATGAAAAAGAAATAGCCTTGTATGCAGAGCTTCAGGCGAGCATTC
>JAUZQR010000378.1 GCA_030950865.1 Mariprofundaceae bacterium
TGGCATCATGTCTCATCTAGCTTGTGCCGATACCCCAGAGCACCCATTGAACCTGATACAAGCCAATGCCTTTTATGAATTACATCAGAAAATTGCGTCCCACTTACCTGCATCACTTTTAAACAGTGCCGGACTGATTGCTTTACCCCAACACAAACACGATATGATTCGCCCTGGTATTGCCCTTTATGGTGCTGAGCCCATTCCCTATGAACCCATGGGATTAAAGCCTGTGATGCAATTATCAGGACAAGTCATGCAAATTCGAGAGGTTGAGCAGGGTAGCACTTTATCCTATGGCGCGAGTTACACCGCCGATAAAGATATGACCATTGCATTGATATGCGTGGGTTATGGTGATGGTTTACCACGCGCCCTTTCCAATCAAGGTTACGCTGAATTTCATGGTCAGCATTTGCCCATTGTCGGTCGTATTTGCATGGATTATTGCTTGTTAGATATGACCAGCAGTGATATCAATATAGATGATACGGTCACATTTTGGGGAGAAAGCCTTTCCCCAAACGCTGTCGCTGACCTAATTGATACTATTCCTTATACCTTGATGACTGGCATCAACCAGCGTGTACATCGCATTCCGATTAACCCCAAAGGCGTATCAGGGTGATTGCATGGTTTGAATCCATTGGCATACGTGTTGAACGCGTATGTTTGCACGTGGGAATTTACCCCATGCTACTGCTTCAAGTTATCCAGCGTTTATCTCGCCCACCGTGGTTTTTCTCTCACATTCTTAGCCAATGCGAGAAGGTTGGCGTGCAATCCTTACCTGTTGTACTACTCACCGCCATATTCACAGGTATGGTGTTGGCGTTACAATCGTGGGTCGGCTTTCATCGTTTTGGTGCAGAGAGCATGGTCTCGACAGTCGTTTCATTATCTATGGTGCGTGAGTTAGGTCCCGTATTGGTCGGACTCATGGTGGCTGGACGTGTTGGTGCATCCTTTGCCGCAGAGCTTGGAACCATGCGTGTGTCCGAGCAAATTGATGCCTTATGGACGCTATCAACTGACCCGCTTCGCTACCTTGTGATACCACGTATTATTGCCGCTACATTGATGATGCCATTATTGGTTGTCTTGGCAGATGCTATTGGCATTTTCGGTGGTTATTTGGTGAGCGTAATGCTTTTGGATCAAAACCCTCAAGTGTATATCGAACGCGCCACGCTATTTTTAGAATTACAGGATCTTTATTCTGGCTTGTTAAAAGCTTTCGTATTTGGCGGCATTATTGGGCTAATTAGCTGTACAGAAGGCTTCTACTGCAAAGGTGGTGCACAAGGTGTCGGTCAGGCCACCACCCGTGCCGTGGTGCTTAGTGCTATGAGTATTTTGATTGCCGATTATTTCCTTACCATCTGGATATTCCAATGAGGCACGCCCATGAGTGATGCAAAAATCCAAGTCTGCCACCTGAGCAAACAGTTTGATGGTAAAATTATTTTAGATGATATGAATTTAAAGGTCATGCCTGGCGAGTCCCATATTGTTATTGGTCTTTCTGGAACAGGTAAAAGTGTGCTGCTCAAATGCATACTTGGTTTATTACAAGCTGATTCAGGTGAAGTCTTGGTTGATGGCGAAGAATGGTGTTGTTTAAGTGAGTCTGAGCGGCTCAAACGCATGCGCAATATTGGCATGGTGTTTCAAGGCTCCGCACTTTTTGATTCTCTTCCTGTTTGGGAGAATGTTGCGTTTGTATTACGCCGCCAAGGTATGAAGAAAAAAGAGGCTCGTGACCGCGCCCAAGAAGTCTTAGAAAAAGTCGGACTACCGCATGCCTGTGATAAAATGCCTGCCGAACTTTCGGGAGGCATGGCAAAACGTGTCGGCTTGGCACGCGCTATTTGCCATCGACCCAGCATTATTTTTTATGATGAGCCTTTATCAGGTCTTGATCCTGTGATGTCCGATGTGATTACTCGTCTCATGCGGGAGTTGCATGAAGAAATGCAGGTTACATCGTTAACCATTGCCCATAATATGAAATTGGTTAGGGATTTTGGCGACCAAGTAAGTATGCTATATCAAGGGCGCATTCATCTACAAACCCCTGCATCTGAGCTAGACTCACAGGATGATCCTATATTTCGCCAATTTATTGAAGGTCGCGCCAATGGACCTTTGGACACTAATAACTTAACCATCAAAGGGAGCCTATAAATGAATGCACAAGCAAGACTCGGAGCATTTGTGCTTATCGCCCTCATTGTCCTCGCTTTACTAAGCAGCCGCATTGGTCGTTTTCAGTGGCTTGAGCAACAAGGCACCATGATTGAAACCGTATTACAAGACGCTGCAGGCATTGCCGTGCAATCGCCTGTGCTTATGGCTGGGGTAAAGGTTGGGGTTGTTCATGCTATTGATTTAGAAAATCATCAAGCCTTGGTACACATGCTTATTTTACCAGCCATTGAGCTTCCAGCCTCAACAATAGCGCATATTGCAGGTGGTGGTTTGGTTGGAGAGAAATATATTGCCCTCAGCGCTACCGCTGGTGATAAACAGCCGCTTAAAAACAAGCGCATTCCATCGGAACGTCAAGCTGGCTTGGAAACGCTATTAAATGATGCCTCATCCGTAACTGATGAGCTACATAGAATCACCAGCAAAGCCAATCATATTGCCGATGTTGTTAGCGATATGCTGGATGAAAATAGAGAGGATATTCGCAATACTGCTCAAGGTTTTGGTGATACAGGCAAAGAGCTTTCAGGTTTACTCAAAAAACACCGCAAAGATCTTGACCAGCTACTCAAAAGCCTGCCTGATGCAGCCAAATCTGGAGAAGCTTTTTTCACAGAGAGCACGCTTGCCATGAAAGATTTTCGTGGGCTTATCATTGATAACCGTGAAAACCTCTATCGCATGCTGTTTGAGCTACGCAAAACATCCGAAAATCTTGAAGCCTTTTCCGATGATCTTCGCCGTAACCCTTGGAAACTGATGAGTGAAAAACCTGAAATCAAAGCTCCACGTCATGCCCAACAAGATAAAATGGAAGAAATGCTACTTACCACAGGTAAGGAATAAGATTGCGCGCCCTTAGCCTTGCCCTCGTATATGCCCTAACAAGCTACCTGACATGCACAACAGCATGGGCAGCAAGCTATGAGCAAAAAGCATTAAAGTTTGAACAACAAGCACAATGGACAGAAGCACGCCGTGCTTGGCAAGCTGAATTAAAACAAAGCCCGAAAAACCTTGATGCCCGTTATCATCTAGCACAAATATTAGAGATCTCTGGGCATCTGAATGATGCTCAAGCACTGTATGAAAAAAACATACAGATAGGACGGCACCTTCGTACAACCGTTGCTCTATCCCAACTTTACCTCAAACAAAAGAAACGCTCAAAAGCCATTAAACTACTAAAAAAATCTACTAAAATATTTAAAAATGAAGCAGTTCCTTGGTATTTACTCGCTAAATTAGCGATGCAAGATAAACAAACCAAACAAGCGCAATATTACTTTCAAAAGTCCCTTAAATCCGACCCTTTAAATGCCTTTGCGCACTTGCGCTATGCGCAATTTTTATCACATCAAAAGAAACACGCTCAAGCCATCAAACATGCCAAGAAAGCACTGCGC
>JAUZQR010000379.1 GCA_030950865.1 Mariprofundaceae bacterium
ATCGCGATAACTGGTCATCATGTAATCTTTTGCATCAGCGGCTTCTTCCATGCCAACACAAACTGCTTCCTGACCATTGCATAAATGACAGAAACCACCGATTTTCTTTAAGCCGTACATTTGCCCAGCTTTTTCTTCAAAACGACGAATGTACAACATCATGTCATGCATTGCATGCAGACGCTCGGCACTATAAAACTGCCCTTCGTGTGTAATTCCAGCCGTATTATCTTGTTTTTTCTTGCCAGCCATGAGACCCCCAAAAGGTGTAGCGAAAGCGAATAATGCCTTGCTCACAGGAAGGCGGCAAGTTAAAGCATGAAATATTTAATATTTCTATAAGAACAAACAAATTTTCCCTAAGCATGCAAAGGGCGGAAGCGTGGGTTTATTGGACGTAATTCGATACGATGCGCATACTTCATAGCAGCAAGGAGCAATGTGATGAGTCAAGGCAAACGGTTGGTTTATTCTACGGAAGATGGGCAGATTGGAAAAACGATGCAATCACCCAAACAGGGCAAAAAGAAAGCATCAAAAAAAACTTCGGGAAGTGCGATTAAAAATCCTGCCAAACAAGGTGTAAGAATCCGTAGAGAAAGTAAGGGGCGAGGTGGGAAGAGTGTTTGCGTGATTGTTGGTTTGCCCCTTAATAATGCTGAACTAAAAGTCTTGCAGAAAAAACTTAAATCCCAGCTTGGTACAGGTGGGGCGGTGAAAGATGGCAGCATTGAAATTCAGGGAGACCATCGAGAAAAACTTTTACAGTTGTTAGATAAAGAAGGGTTTAAGGCGAAACTTTCAGGTGGCTGAAAGTATAATCACCCTGCTGTTTACACAATCAGGGCGATTATATCATTTTAATGCGTTGCTTTGTTTTTCGCCGAGTTTACACGCAGTTTTCTGCCACCAAATTCTGAGCCATTGAGTGTTAACGCTTCAATAGCACCAGCCTTGTCCATTTCAACAAAACCGTAACCTTTCGGACGCTTGTTTGGACCGCCTGTTACCAAACGCACAGCCTTAACTGTGCCATAAGCTTCGAACAAACGTTGAACCTCATCTTCACGGGCATTGAACGGAATATTTCCGACATAAAGAACATTAGCATTACTTTTATTTCCCTTTGTTAAAGGATTCAAAGCAACCAAAAGCCCGCCAAACAACGTGCCAATAAGTAGACCTGTTGCAAAGATTGAAGGCTCGGGAGAGCCGTCCATAAGAAGGAAAGGCATGGCATAATAACCAGCAAGTGAAAATACTGCTGCAACAACGCATAGTTTTATAAAACAAGTGATGCTCATATCAATTATAAAACTCCTGTCGTCTTAAGATGGCGGCAAGACTGCCAAAGTTGACAGGGAAATGAAACTTATATCAATGGCTTATCTGAGATAAGAATGCCATCTTCATCACTGTAAACATAATGCCCCGATATAAAATGGGCATCAGCAAAGTGTACAGGAATATCACGAACCCCTTGCTGGCGCTTGATTGTTTTGCGCGGAATGGTTGCCAGTGCTTTGGCACCAAATGCGAGCTTCCCAACATCCATAGAATCACGAATGCAGCCAAAAATAATAATACCTTCCCAACCATTTTTCTTGCCCAACGCGGCAACTTGATCGCCCATCATGGCACAGCGAAGTGAGCCAGCACCATCCACAACAAGTACTTTTCCTGTGCCGTTTTCTTCAAAAGCTGCTTTGATGCAAGTGTTGTCTTCAAAGGTTTTGACTGTGCGGATTTTCCCATAGAACTTCTTACGCCCACCAAAATTTTTAAAAATAGGTGCTGCAACCTGGATGCTCTCCAAGTGTTCATCATATAAATCATTGCTGTTAAATGGCATCACGCCTCCAAAAGGGGTAATCTTTGCATGGTGTTGCGTATTTTGCACAGTTGGCACATAAAAGATATGTAGGTTAGTTTGCATGCGTAGATAATTTTTATTGTGAATGTTGGAGAGTAAACATGGAACAGTTGGATCAAATAGCAGCAGTGCTTGCTTTAAGTATGGGGGCAGCGTGGGCGAGTGGGCTAAACCTTTACGCAGCGATTTTTATGCTGGGCATGATGGGCATGACAGGAAACATGGATTTGCCACCTAGTTTGGAAGTATTGCAGAACCCCTTGGTCTTGTTTGCAGCAGGAGCTATGTATGTCGTAGAATTTTTTGCAGATAAAATACCAGGGGTTGATACCGCTTGGGATGTACTGCATACCTTTGTTCGTATTCCTGCAGGCGCGATGCTGGCAGCGGGGGCAGTTGGCAATGTTGACCCTGCTGTTGCTGTTGCTGCTGGCATTTTGGGAGGCAGTCTGACGGCAGCCACACATGCGACCAAAGCAGGAACACGTGCAATCGTGAATACATCGCCAGAACCTTTTTCAAATTGGGGTTTATCCATCTCCGAGGATGTGGCTGTGTTTGCAGGATTGTGGGCTGCATTGAACCACCCAACCTTATTTATTGTGTTGATGTTGGTATTTATTGTATTATTAATTTGGTTGTTGCCGAAATTATGGCGTGGCATCAAACTGGTGTTTGGGAAAATACGCGGCTGGCTGAGCGGCAAGAAGCCCGTGCCTCAAACAAGCGTTGAAGAGGTGAAACATGATTAAACATATTGTGATGTGGAAGCTAAGAAATAAAGCCGATGCTGAAATTATTAAAGATAATTTGGAAGCCTTGGCGGGGAAAATACCGGGTCTATTAAAGCTTGAGGTGGGTATTGATTTTAGTGATAGCGAACAGTCTGCGGATGTTGTGTTGTATTCAGAGTTGGAAAGTCGCGAGGCTTTAACTGCCTATCAAAACCATCCAGAACATCAAGCTGTGATACCTTTGGTGAAGGCTGCGGCAGTAAGTCGTATAGTGGCAGATTATGAGGTTGGAGATTAAACATTCGTGACGCATGCTATCTTAGGGTTATAGTTCGCTTGTTGTTATGTATTGGGTAAAGAGGTTCGTATGTTTCATGGTGTGATGACGGCGTTGGTTACGCCTTTTAAAATAGGTGAAGATGGACGCAGCTGCATTGATAAAGATGCTTATTGTGCGCACTTAGACCGTCAAATTGAAGCGGGTGTAGATGGTTTGATTCCTGCTGGAACCACAGGCGAGGCTGCAACTTTATCCTTTGACGAGCATAAAAGCCTTATTGAATTGACGGTTCAGCATGTGGCTGGGCGTGTGCCAGTGATTGCAGGCACAGGAAGTAACAACACAGCCGAGTCGATTGCTTTAACACAAGCGGCGAAAGATTTGGGTGCCGATGCGGCATTATTGATCTCTCCTTATTATAATAAACCCATGCAAGAAGGTATTTATCAGCATTATAAAGCTGTTGCTGATGCCGTTTATTTACCACAAATTTTATACAATGTGCCAGGGCGCACCAATTCAAATTTATTACCTGAGACTGTGGCTAGATTATCGAAATGTAATAATATCGTAGGCATCAAGGATGCAACGGCTGATTTGTCACAGTTTACTTGCACCATGATGGCATGCAGGGATGGCTTTGAGTTTTATTCGGGCGATGATGCAACCGTGTTGCCTTTTATGGCTTTGGGTGGTCACGGTGTGATTTCTGTGGTGTCCAATATCGCACCGAAAACCATGAAGGCACTCACCGCCAGTATGGAAGTAGGTGATTTGGTGATGGCGCGTAAAGCTCACTTTGCTTTGCAGCATTTGAGTGATGCGATGTTTGTGGAAAGTAATCCGATTCCTGTGAAAGCAGCATGTGAATTGATGGGCTGGATGGGTGGTGATTTGCGTTTACCTTTGACCTCATTGCATGATGATGATGTGCGAATACTGCGTGATACCATGACTTCTTTTACAGCGCAGTGGGAAGACTTGGAGCTGCCTGATTCCAACGGCTAATCAACCTCAATTACGCCGGAAAATGTTTTTCTCATTGCGGCGACTACTACATTCAGCGGCATATTTTTTAGCCAGTCTAGCTGCTTTATCGCTGTTTGTTGTGGTATTGATGTTGGCTGAAGCCTTGATTTATGGCTTAACAGGTAGAGCAGCTTCGATGTGGGCAATGGCACTGGCTGGTTTGGCTGCAGCGATATTTTTCTCGCCTATTGTGCAGCGTTTACAACACTGGATTGATCAAATTCTTTTCCACCGACAACTTGATACCCTTGAAACAATCCAGCAGCTAGGTGCTGGCGACTTGGCAGAGCTTCCTCAAGAGCATGTGGAGCATGCTTTACTGGAGCGTATTGCTGCCATTTGTCACCGTAGCACTGTGGTTCTGGATGAACGTGATGAAAAAGGTCATGGGGCAGTATTTTGTTATCCTACATCAGCGGTGCTACCGCCTGTTACGGGCATTAGTTGCCCTGATTATGAATTGGTATTGCCGATTAGTCGCCGTGAAAAAATGGTATGGTTGCATTTAAGTCCGCGCCTAGATGGTTGGGCGACAGACCATGATGAATATCAGAGTTTGCAGCGTTTGGCGCGGTTTGCTGCCATGAGCTTGGAGCATGCACGTTTATCCCATCAGCAATCACAATTGGCGCGCCTTGATTCGATTAGTCGGGTGACAGGGCAGCTGCATTCCCATGATATGAAAAACCGTCTGCATGACTTGGCTTTTTTGGCTCACCATTTGAAATCAGGAAAATTAGAAGAAGATGAGTTGGCAACCTTGGTTGTCTCTATTCGTAAGGTTGTTGGGCGAATGCAAACAGTCATGCAGCGCATGGCAGACCCCAATGCACCGATTCATCCAAAATTAAAGATTTGTGATGTAACAGCCTTGCTTCGGCAGCATATTGATGAGCGACTTTGGCCTGAATCAGTGCATATAAACGTAGACTTCCCCGCATTACCTCTCGTATTGGGGGACATGCAGTTGTTGCAAGGCGTGTTTGATAACCTTTTTGATAATGCTGTGCAAGCAATGAACAAGCAAGGCGAATTGGATATATCCGCGCGATTGAATGGTGATTATTTGCAAATTGATGTGCGCGATTATGGCTATGGTATGAGCGCAAGTTTTATAAAGCATCGTTTGTTTCGCATGTTTGCAACCAGTAAGGATGATGGCCTGGGTATAGGGCTTTACTTGAGTCAACGTATTATAGAGGCTCATGGGGGGATAATTTCCGCCCATAGCGATGGTGAGGGTAAGGGTTGCACATTTCATGTCACCTTGCCGCTATGCAAAGATGTGCCTGAAACTAAAATTGGAGGTCAGTGATGGCAACACAACGTACCATTCTAGTTGTAGATGATAATGATATTAATCGGTTAAACCTGCGTTTACTGCTTAAATCAGATTACCTTGTGTTGGAAGCGGGTGATGTTGAAGGGGCTGAAAAAACATTGGTTGAAAACCGTGTGGATTTGGTGGTCTTGGATTTGGCTCTGCCTCCAGAGCCCGACAACCCAGAAATTGGCATGGCATACTTGGCAAAATTAACTGTTGAAAGCCCCGATACACCTGTGGTGGTGATTACGGGGCATGACCAACATGATTTAGCGGTGCGAGCTCAAAAAGATGGTGCATTGGGTTTCTTTGGTAAACCTTTTGACCCAGATGAAGTGAAGGATACGATAGACCGTGCTATGGAAGTGCGCAATCAGGCGATTCGTGAGCAGGAATTACAACGCGCCTTGGATTCGCGTATGGGTTCAGATATTTTGGGTGACTCCGATGTAATACAAGATTTACGTAGCTTGATTGAACAGGTGGCTCCCATGCCATCAACGGTACTCATTCGTGGTGAAACAGGGGTGGGAAAAGAGCTTGTAGCACGTTGTCTGCACACGCAAAGTCCACGTGCGGATAAACCATTTATCGCCATTAATTGTGCTTCAATGAATGTGGAACACTTAGAATCAGAGTTATTTGGTCATGAAAAGGGCGCTTTTGCAGGTGCTGGAAAACGTAAGCTTGGTTGGTTTGAAGGTGCCAATGGCGGCACATTGTTCCTTGATGAAGTGGCAGGCATGCCGTTATCGGTGCAAGCTAAATTATTGCGCGTATTAGAACATGGAGAATTCTCACGCCTAGGTGGAGAATCCATGATTCATTCGGATGTGCGCTTGGTATGCTCCAGTAAGATGGATTTGGAAGCCTTGGTACAGCAAGGTGAATTTAGAGATGATTTATATTATCGCATCCATGTGGTGGAGATGACGGTGCCAGCGCTGGTGGAGCATTTGGATGATTTACCTTTATTGGCAGAGCATATTTTATTGCAAAAATCGGCGTTATGCGGAAAAAATATTGAAGGATTTAGTGATGCTGCAATGGCGCAAATGCAGCACTACCGTTGGCCTGGCAATGTTCGAGAGCTGGAAAATGTCATTGAACGCTCAGTCGTGTTATGTGATGGGAATCGCATCGAGGCTTTGCCCTCCTTGGAAGCAGTGCTAGCTGGAGCATCTGAAGATTTGTTGGAGCAATGGCTGAAAGCATTGCCCGATAGTGGCATCAAGGGTGAAAAAGAAGTGGCATTATTTGAAGAAAAATTACTCATTATTGCTTTGGAGCGCCATGATTATATCAAAACACGTGCAGGTCGCTGGTTGGGTTTTGGCGACAGAGCCAAAGATAAAATGCGTTATTTGTGTGATAAATATGATGTAGCGTTTAAGGAAGAATGATGCGTTTGTGGTTCTTTTTATTATTCACATGGCTGGCAATGCCTGCGATGGCAGCAGGCGAGAATCAAGAAGATTATTTATACTATCGTGAGGTAAACCTTGCACCATACCAGCATCTTCGCGAATTTTTTGATATTCCCAACCGAGCTGGGGTTTATGATGTTACGTTGGTATCTGATTCATTGGGTCCATTAACTTTTGCTGTTTTACGCGTATCAAAAGAGGATGACATTGAAATATTGGTGCGCAAGAAACGAAGTTACCATATCAACAATCATGAGTTTCATGCCACGTTCAAAAATTTGAAAGATACCGATGATTTACTTGTGGAAATAACCAATTCAAATCCTTTATGGACTGCGAAAGTCGCGGTTATTGTCATTGAAGCATCAGAATAGCCCTTGAATAAGGTGCTTCTATGACCCTATAGAATAGGGCAGAGAGGTAAGACGCTATGGACATCAACCGTATGACACAAAAGGTGCGCGAAGCACTGGCATCAGCGCAAACATTGGCAGCACGTTTAGGGCATCAGGAAGTTGATGGTGAGCATGTGTTGGTGGAGTTACTTTCTCAACAATATGGATTGGCTTCGCGGCTCATGGAAAAACTGGATATTTCGGTTGATTTATTACAAGCCAAACTGCAACAGGCTTTAGCCAAGCGCGTGAAAATATCTGGTGGTGCATCAGAAGCAGATAAAGTATATATCACACAGCGATTACAACAATTGTTTGCCAAAGCTGAAGATGAAATGCGCGTGCTTAACGATGAGTATATATCGGTTGAGCATGTGTTATTGGGCTTGATTGCAGAAGCGGACAGCACGGATGCAGGCAAGATTTTCAAAGAACTAGCAGTGACGCGTGAGCGCTTTATGAAAGTGCTGGAAGCAGTGCGTGGGCAGCAAAGGGTTACAAGTGAAGACCCCGAAGCAAGTTATGAGGCTTTATCCAAGTATGGCTCTGATTTGGTCGATATGGCTCGAGCAGGCAAGCTTGACCCTGTGATTGGGCGCGATGCGGAAATTCGTGGCGTTATCCGTATTTTATCACGCAAAACAAAAAATAATCCTGTGTTGATTGGTGAGCCTGGGGTGGGTAAAACTGCCATTGCTGAAGGTTTGGCACAGCGTATTTTATCGGGTGATGTGCCTGAAGGGTTAAAACAACGCACAATCTTTTCATTGGATATGACATCGTTAATGGCAGGTGCGAAATATCGAGGTGAATTTGAAGAGCGTTTAAAAGCCGTGCTCAAAGAAATCAAAGAAGCAGAAGGTCGCATTATTCTGTTTATTGATGAACTGCATACCATTGTGGGTGCGGGAAAGACCGAAGGTTCATCCGATGCGGGTAATATGCTCAAGCCGATGTTGGCACGTGGTGAATTGCATTGTATTGGTGCGACCACACTGAATGAATATCGCCAATATATTGAAAAAGATGCGGCTTTGGAACGCCGTTTTCAGCCTGTGGTTGTGGATGCACCCAATGTGGAAGATAGCATTTCCATTTTGCGTGGACTCAAAGAGCGTTTTGAATTGCATCATGCTGTACGCATTCAAGATGCGGCGATTGTGGCTGCGGCGACTTTATCAGATAGGTATATTTCAGATCGTTTCTTACCTGATAAAGCCATTGATTTATTGGATGAGGCATGTGCTTCGATTCGTACGGAGATTGATTCTGTGCCAGCGGAGTTGGATGAAGTGGGACGTAAAACCATGCGCTTGGAAATTGAAGAAACAGCGTTAAAAAAAGAAAAAGATAAAGCAAGTAAAGAGCGCTTAAAAGTATTGCAACATGAGCTTGCCGATTTGAAAGAGCGACGTGATGCTATGCAAGCCCAATGGGATGCAGAAAAGAAATCCTTGGGGCAAGTGCAATCCTTGCGTGAAAAAATTGAGCAAGTTCGTCTGGATATTGAAGCGGCAGAGCGCGCTTATGATTTGAATAAGGTGGCAGAATTAAGACATGGCACCTTGCCAGCTTTGGAAAAAGAATTGGCTGATGCGGAAGGTATAGAGTCTTCCGCAAGCTCTATGGTGCAAGAAGAAGTGACCGAAGAAGAAATCGCACAAGTCGTAGCACGCTGGACAGGTATTCCAGTGACTCGTTTGATGGAAGGCGAGCGTGAAAAACTGTTGCGCTTGGGTGATGCTTTGCATGCGCGCGTGATTGGGCAGGATGAGGCTGTGCAATCGGTTGCAGATGCTGTGTTGCGGGCAAGGGCGGGCATTAAAGACCCCAATCGTCCGATTGGATCGTTTATCTTTTTAGGTCCAACAGGCGTGGGCAAGACAGAGTTAGCTCGAACCTTGGCGAATCAATTGTTTGATTCCGAAGATGCTTTGGTGCGTATTGATATGTCTGAATATATGGAAAAACATTCAGTTTCACGTTTGGTTGGCGCGCCTCCAGGTTATGTTGGCTTTGAAGAAGGCGGGCAATTGACAGAAGCTGTGCGTCGTAAGCCTTATTGTGTGTTGCTATTTGATGAAATTGAAAAAGCTCATCCCGATGTATTTAATATATTATTACAACTTCTTGATGATGGGCGCTTAACCGATAGCCAAGGACGCACGGTAAGCTTCAAAGAAACTGTAGTGATGATGAC
>JAUZQR010000038.1 GCA_030950865.1 Mariprofundaceae bacterium
GTTACCAGCCTTCATGTCTTGACCTTTGTCATAATTACCGTGCAATTGAATGCGATTTTTATCAGAGCCAACGCCCAACTGCCCGCCTACCGTGTAAGCACTGTTGTTACTGTCATAACCTGTTGTGATGCTGCCATGTGATTCTATGTCATCGCCCGCAGCAAAAGGGATTGTAACAGATTTGGCTTTCACCGTACCGCCAAGACTTTCGCCCCCAGCACTGACAGGTGATATGCCACGAATCACACTAATGCTTTCCAATTGTGCAGGTGCCAAGTGGCTTAATGGTGGATCCATCCAGTTCGGGCCAGCAGGGGCAACATTCAGGCCGTTTACTTGCACATTAACGCGTGTCCCAAACATGCCTCGGTATTGTACAATGCCAGTCATCGGACCATTTTTATTTACATTTGCACCTGGAACAGATTTTAAAATTTCGGCGGCATCGGGGGCTGTGTAGGTTTGTTCCGCTGGTTTTACAGTGACTTGATCTATTTGTTCAAGCGCACTGCTTTCCACCTTGATTGTGGCAGCCTCATCCGCTGCCTCTGCATGCTTGGACAGATAGCCCAAGTTTAGGGCAAGTGCCACGGCACAGACCCATTGTTTCCAATGTTTCATTAACATTCTCCTGTTTTAAGTTAAAAGTGATGTATATGCCGTTCTAAAACCTAGAAATAGGCAGAAACGGGCGGATGCATTAACTTAAGTTAGGAGGGGGAACTGCGACTTTGATGGTATATTGAAAGGCGCTTGCAATATAATCTCTTGATATATTAAGCGCTTTGATTTCAGGTAATGATTGTGCTTGTGCAACAATATGCGGCGAGAGTAAATGCGGCAGGCTATCAAGCTGATGGTGGCAGCCACAGCCACATTCAATGCGGCACGTTTGCATATCTTTATTCATATGAACATGGTGATTTTTCTGCACCATGTGTTGATGGTGCTTTAATTTCTCTTGCGCAGACATCGATTCAATACTCATCGTTGCCTGCTCAGGGATGCCACAAGCACTAGCCAAGCTGATGCTTGGCATGCATGTAATTAATAACAACGTGCATGTCATCCATGTTGAAATAAGCTTGCGCATAGAAGACATAAGATATTTAAGGTGCAATTAAAATGCAAGTTTTTGCGCATTCCACCCTGATCACACTATTTTCTTTCTAAATTATAAACACCATCCCAATCTTTTTTAGGTGGGCTGCGCATAAATTTGCGTACCCGGGCAAGCAATACTTCCGAGACATTATCATGAGAATCATTCACTAGTCGAACCAACATCTCTTCAGCCTCTATAAATTCGCGCTCAATCAGCTTATCCCATGCGTACTTATAACCCACAATCATTGTTGCCATCTCAACAGAAAGCGCTGATAACTCTCCAAGAGGTTGATACAAATCAACAGGTGTCGATCTGCCCACAACACGAACACGATCAATAAATCGACAGGCAATTATATCACGCACCTGATCATACACATCAAAACTAATCAAAATCGGTACATTATATATCTTACATACACCTTCAAGTCGGCTTGCTAAATTTACATTATCACCAAGCATGGTGTAATTCATATGCTCAAAAGTACCCATATTACCAACCACCATCGAGCCGCTATTAATGCCAATACGCGTATGGATTGTTGGGTAGCCCTCTAGCACCCATTGCTTGCGCAGTTTATCAAGCTCCTGCTGCTGCTGAAGAGCAGCACGCACACATTGTTCTGCATGACTCTCCATGTTTACTGGAGCACCAAAAAAACAGATGATTGCATCACCTTCATATTTATCAATCGTGCCACCACATTTGAGAATAATATCGCTCATGGCTGTCAAATAGAGATTTAAGAAATGCACCAGTTTTTCTGGTTCCATACCTTCGGAAAAAGATGAAAAAGAAGCAATATCTGTAAACATTGCTGTCATCTGACGGGTTTCACCACCCAACGCTAATTGCTCGGGTTTTATAACCAATTGATTCACAACCTCAGGAGAAAGATAATGTGAAAAAGCGTGATGAATAAAAGCCCGCTTACGTGCCTCAACAATATAACGCATCAAGGTAACAGGAAGCATCGTAATCAATACTCCGAAAATAAAATACACTACCCTCATCCATATACCGTACTCCATGAACAGCCATTCACCGAAAAAGAAAATGCCGAGTGGAATACCGATAATACTTAGGCTCTGCACAATCGGTCCACTGCGATACACCAAGCCACCACAAAGCAGACTAAAAAAGAACACGCCGATGATTTCAATTGCCACCATCCACCCAGGATGAATAATCTCAGTGCCCGCACGAATAT